>CANNLB010000038.1 GCA_947505565.1 Acidobacteriota bacterium
CTTCGATCCCGCCATCGCCACCCCCGTGGCGATGGTCGCCGCCATCATCGACAACGGCTACGAAGCCGTCGTCCGAGAAGAGGCCGACCAAGTCCGCCCCGCCGCCATCAGCATCGCCATCGGTCTTGTCATGATGGCCGTCATGCCCTTCGTTGGCCACGCCAACCTGACCTGGAACTGGGTCCAACTCGTCCTCACCGTCTACGTCATGGCAGGCCCCGGCCGCCAATACTACGTCAAAGCATTTAGCGGCCTTCGCCACGGCAACACCGACATGAGCACGCTGATCACCCTGGGCACCGGCGCGGCCTTCACGTACTCCTTGGCCGCCCTCGCCGGCCTCGTCCACGAAGTCTACTTCGAAGCGGTCGTCTTCATCCTCGGCCTCGTCCTCGCCGGCCGCGCCATGGAATCCCGCGCCCGCCATCAAACCGCCGAAGCCATCCGCGCACTCGCCCAACTCTCCCCCGCCACCGCCTGGCTCCGTCGCGACGACGCTTGGGTCGCCGTCTCCATCGACACCGTCGCCCTCGGCGACCGCCTCCTCGTCAAACCCTCCGAGCGAATCCCCGTCGATGGCACGCTCGAATCCGGCTCTTCCGCCGTCGATGAATCCATGCTCACCGGCGAACCCCTCGCCGTCGCCAAGGTCATCGGCGCTCACGTCTCCGCCGGTACTCTCAACGGCGCCGGTTCGTTTGAGATGCGGGCAACCGCCGTTGGAGCAGGCACCATGCTCGGCCAAATCGTCCGCATGACCCGCGAAGCGCAATCCTCGAAAGCGCCGCTCCAGCGTCTCGCCGACCGCATTAGCGCGATCTTCGTCCCCGTCGTCGTTTCGCTCTCGATCCTGACGTTTGCCGTATGGCTGTTCCAGGGCAGGGAAGTCGCCTTTGCCCTGCAATCCGCCGTCGCCGTGCTCATCATCGCCTGCCCCTGTGCGATGGGCCTGGCCGTGCCTGCGGCGGCCATGGTGGCCGCCGGGCGTGCTGCGGGTCTTGGAGTGCTCTTCAAGGGCGGCGAAGCCATGGAGCGCCTTGCCCGCGTCGATGTCGCCGTCCTCGATAAGACCGGCACCCTCACCGAAGGCCGCCCCGTCGTCACCCGCTTCGAAGGCGATCGGCGATGGCTTCGTTCCGTAGCCGCCGTCGAGCAGGCCTCCGAACACCCCCTCGCCCAAGCCATCGTCGCCTACGCCCCCGCTCCCCTCCCTGCCGTTTCCAACTTCCTCGCCACCCCCGGTCAAGGTGCCGAAGGCGTGGTCGATGGCCATCACATCAAAGTCGGCCGCGGCACCTGGCTCAACGTCCCCACCGACTTCCCCATCGCCGCCACCGTCGACGGAAAATATGCACTCGCCCTCGACGTCGACGACACCGTCAAGCCCACTTCCGCCGCTGGCGTCCAGCGCCTCGCCCTCCGAACCATCATGCTCACCGGCGACCGCTCCGCCGCCGCCCAACGCATCGCCGCCGCCGTCGGCATCACGGAGGTCCATGCCGGCCTGCTCCCAGTTGAAAAGCTCGCCTTCATTGCCGCGTTGCAGAAGGAAGGCCGCGTCGTCGCCATGATCGGCGATGGCGTTAACGACGCGCCAGCCCTCGCCCAAGCCGACGTCGGCCTCGCCATGGCCACCGGATCCGACATCGCCGCCGAAACCGCCGCCGTCACCCTCCTCCGCCCCGACCTCCTCGCCGCCGCTGACGCCTTCGCCATTGCCCGCGTCACCGTCCGCGTCATGCGGCAAAACCTGTTCTGGGCCTTCGTCTATAACGCCATCGGTATTCCGCTGGCCGCCTTCGGCCAACTCAACCCCATCCTCGCCAGCGCCGCCATGGCCCTCAGTTCGGTCAGCGTCCTGGCCAATAGCCTCCGCCTCCGGTCCACCAAGCTATGACCAAAGAAAAGAACCTCCAACGCCTCAAACGGATCGAAGGCCAAGTCCGCGGCCTGCATAAAATGGTCGAAGAAGATCGCTACTGTGCCGAAGTTCTCGTTCAAGTCTCCAGCGTGCAGCAGGCCCTCCGCAGCCTCGGCAAACAGGTCATGCAGGGCCACCTGGAACACTGCGTCACGACGGCCTTCTCCAGCGGAAACCCGAAGAAGGTGGCCGCCATGCAAAAGGAGCTTCTAGAGTTAATGTATAAATACTCCCAATGAAATTCCCCCTTGCCGTTGGCGTCAATCCTCTTCTCGCTCAGTAGGATCTCTCCGTCGCCTGGGTCCGGACCAGCGTCGGATACGCCGCTGTCACCCAGCAGGCCTACCGCGGTTGAAACAGCCCTCGCCGATCCCCAATCGACAGCCGCCCTCGAACAGCCCTTCGGCGCTCGAGAAAAAGTGACCAGCCCTGCTCGCCAGAACTTACCACCAACCGGCCCCGACTGTGCTGCCTCTCCGACGAGCATAAGCTTGTGGCGCTAGGTCTGGCCACGCGGGCAAAACGTCGGTGCCTAAACCTATGCAACTATATACGCGCCTGCGGCACGAATGATGAAGGTCCCGCCCGTCGGCATGGCACGCGGCATGATCAGCTTGTGATCTGGTCAAGTTTATTGGAGCAGAGGTGGTCAATTTCAGGGGGGCGCCGAGGAACAGCCCCAAGGCTTCGCTGAACTCCCCCGGCCGTCATCCTCGACCTCGACGAAACAGTCCTCGACAACAGCGAGCACCAGCCTCACTCGCCGCCCCTCGCATCGCCTTTGGCAACGACAAGTCTCAAGCCCGGGTCGCCCAAGCCAAGGCTGGCCCGATCCCCGGCGTCGCGCTTGTCTACATCACCAATCGCACCTGCAAGGCCAATGGTGCAAACGGTCCCACCGTCCGCAACCTTCGCCGCCTCGGCGTCCCGTGCGTCCCCTCGCGCCTACTTTGCCACGGAGGCAGCAGCAGCGACAAATCCGCCCGCCACCGCTGCTGCCTACCGCGTCCTACTACTCATCGGCGACGACTTCCAGGACCTCGTCAGCTTTCCCACCAACCAGAACTCGATCGCCGGCCGCCGTGAGATCCTCGGCCCGAATCAGCCCTTCTTCGGCGACCGCTGGTTCCTCATCCCCAACCCCATGTGCGGCTCCTGGGAGTGCGTCCTTCAGCGCTGACGAACAATCGCTCCCGGCCGCGCATTCGTGTGCTCGCCGTCCTTCAACACGGCCACCCCGTTCACGAAAACGTGTTTGATCCCCGTCGAGTAAGCATGCGGCTTCTCGTAGGTCGAATGGTCGATTACCGTCGCCGGATCGAACACCGTCACATCGGCCACCATACCAGGCCGCAACAACCCCCGATCATAGATCCGAACTTTACTCGCATTGGCCGACGTCATCTTCCGAATCGCTTCTTCCGTCGTGATCACTTTCTCATCCCGTACGTATCGCCCCAGCACCCGCGGAAACGTGCCGTAGTAGCGCGGATGCGGATGCTCGGCCGACAGCAGCCCCGTTGTCGCCACCGCCCGCCCGTCCGACCCGATCGAAACAAACGGCTGGTTCATCGCGTAGCGCATGTCCTCTTCGCTGTGATGGAAAAACACGGTCGGCACAGAGCCTCCGTTGTCGACGAGCACCTGGAACAACGCGTCCACCGGCGATTTCTTCAGCGCCGCGATGATCTGGTTCATCCGCTGTCCTTCATACTTCTTGTAGGCCGGGTTTGAAAACGAAGAGACCTGCATGCCCTCCCAATTCCCGACCGCCGTGTAGTGGTTGTACCAATTGGTCCCCGGAATGCCGTTCAGCACTTCGCTCGTCAACCGGTCCCTCAGCTTCGGATCCTGAATCCGTTCGAGCAGCGCGTTCACCCCGCCTTCATGCGCCCACGGCGGAATAATGCTCGACAGGTTATTCTGCCCTGCCCGATACGGGTACACGTGTGCCTCCACTTCCTGCCCCTCGGCCCGCGCCTTCGCAATCGTCGCCATCACTTCGGGCATCCGGCCCCACAGCTTGTTGTCGGCCAGTTTCACGTGGATGATGTCCACCGGCACGCCTGCCCGTTTACCAATCGCAATCGCCTCGGCGATCGACTCGAATACCCCGATCCCTTCGGTCCGCATATGGGTCGAATAGATGCCGCCGAACAGCTTCGCTTCTTCGCACATCGCGACCAGGGTATCCGTATCGATCCACGATCCCGGCGGCCCGGAAAGCGAACTCGATACCCCCAGCGCCCCGTCCTCCATCGCCTGCTTGACGAGCGCTCGCATCTTCGTCAACTCCGCTGCCGTCGGTGGTCCCGCCTTCGGTCCGCGCACCTGCGTCCATACCTGGCTCGACCCGACGTAGCTCCCCACGTTCGGCGAAATCCCGGTCTTCAGCAGCCGTTCCCAGTAGTTCGTAAACCGTGGGAAATCGCGAGACGGTGCCGCGGATGGGCCTTCGCCGAAGATCATTGTCGTCACGCCTTGCCGTATGAAAGACTGCGCGTTCCCATCGGCCAGCAACGAGGTATCAGAGTGGTTATGAATGTCGATGAACCCGGGCGCGACGATCATGCCTTTAGCGTCAATCGTCGCCTTCGCCGTTCCCGACAATTTCCCGATCGCGGCGATCTTTCCGCCGCTGATGGCGACATCAGCCAGAAGAGTCGGGTTCCCCGTACCATCGGCCACCCGGCCGTTCTTGATCAAGACATCATACTGCTGGCCAAAAGCCAGCGCGGCGACAAACCAAACAAACAGGCGCATACTTAGCAGTCTATCGCTGATTGGCTGCCTCCCGCGGCCGGATCGGTCCGTAAATTTGCTCCGCCCTCCGGCGACGATCCCCGCGCCGCGCGGCCCGAGCGGAGAACTGGGTCGACTCAAGTGGAGACTTGAAAGTCGAACTGCTTATACGTGAGAGTATTTCCCGTCAAGAACGGTACGTCGGTGTACCAAAGGTTGCCGTAGATCTGCGTGCGCTGAAAGTTTAGATGATCGTACTTCAGTTTCACCGCGTGGAGTGATCGGTCGTGCGCCGCAAACAACAGAATACTATTATTTGCCGACGTAACTGTTTCCGTCGTGCACCACTCCCACGGAACCCAGAATCTCTCAAACTCAGGATTGCTCTCCCAGAAGCTATAGAGAAACTCTTTTGTATGTTTGAACCGTAATAGGTGAGTATGAATCGAAAGCTCATCCGCCACGGCATGGGTATTAATGTTGAGCAAGTAAGTCAGGCATTTTGATCGGATGTCTGGATGCGGACTGATTTCGTAGCCCGTCAGGTATTTCTGAATCGCGGTCTCGATTCGTGTGGGTCGCACGACATCAAACTTCGCAGCAAGTACGCACTGAAATCTCTCGCCATTCAAAAAGGCTACCAATCGTTCGAGCAGTGGCTCGCGAATTTTCCGTAGACGCATCGCCAACCCAAAGCCTTCCACCACTCCATTACCAACCGGCCATTCCCCCGCGTTAATGCAGCGCAGGTAGTCGACGACGTCGGTTGTGCATCCGGGGAATGGCTCGACCGAGTAACCAGCCGCGTCCAGCCCTTCCAGTAACTCCTCGTGGGTCGTCGCCGCGGGTAGGCGGATTTGCTCGCTGCCGGTTATCAGCGCCAAATGGTTCGGCGACAGGAAATCCGCGAGCAGCAAGTGGCGAAAGGGTTCCATTGAAAACGAAGCGGATTCAATTCGCTTCACCAGATATTCAAATTCCCCGTCAGCGGCGTTGTACCGCTCCACGACATTCGTTAGTTGAGACATCTGCTCCCCCGATCCAATCCGCGCATCCAGAAACTTCGGTAGTCTGCCCATCCGGACCGGACGCCATCCGGGGCAATCGGTCCGGTGCCGTGGCCAAGGCCATGACACCAGACCCCTGATTCATATCAGTTCCTACGCAACGTCGATCGTCAGCGAAGTAATCGTATCCCCGCCCTTAATCGCGTCCACCACGTCCAGCCCGGCCGTGACCTTGCCGAACACCGTGTGCTTCCCGTTCAGCCAAGAGCAGGGCACATGCGTGATGAAAAACTGGCTGCCGTTCGTCCCCGGACCCGCGTTTGCCATTGAAATCACGCCCCGCTCATGCGAGTTTGGATTCCCCGCAAACTCGTCGCCGAACTTGTAACCCGGACCGCCCCGGCCCGAGCCCTCCGGGCAGCCGCCCTGCACCATGAAGTCCGGGATCACCCGATGAAACGTCAAACCGTCATAATATTTGTCCTGCGCCAGGAATACAAAATTGTTCACCGTCTTCGGCGCGCTTTTGGCGTCAAGCGCCAATACGATCGTGCCCCGGGACGTGTTGAACGTCGCCGTGTAGCTCTTGGTCGGGTCAATGACCATCTCTGGATATGCTGCGTATTGCTTCATAGAAGTTCTTCTCGTTTCATTTTTTCGAGCGCCTTAACGATATCGCTCACCTGCTGCGAACGGTTCCGATCCGCGATCAGAAGCGCGTCCGGCGTTTCGACGATCACCAGGTTTTCTACCCCCAGTAGCGCCACTAGCTTCCCCGGAACGTCCACATAGTTCCCGGTCGCCAACTCCGCAATCACCTCGCCCCGCGACACGTTCGAATAAATCCCGCGCGCCCCCAACTCATACACTGCGTTCCAAGTCCCCACGTCGTTCCAACCAAACTCATCCGCCGGGATGCCCACGATGTTCGTCGCTTTCTCCAGCACCGCGTAGTCAATCGAAATGCTCTCGCACTCCAAAAATTTAGTTGCCAACGCCGACTTGAATTTCGCACTGCCAAACGCCGGCAGGCTCTCCAGCGTCGACGCCGTGTGCGGCAAATGCTCCCGCAACGATCCCAAAACCACATCGGCCCGCCAGAAGAACATACCCGCGTTCCAGTAGAAATTCCCTGCCGCGACGTACTCTTTAGCCGTCTCCAAATCGGGCTTCTCGCGGAAACTCCGCACCGGCACCGGCACCATCTCGCCCGCCGTCACCCCGGGCGGAAACTCAATGTAGCCATACCCTGTCTCAGCCCACCGCGGCTGCACGCCCAAAACGGCGATCTTGCCCTCGGCCGCTGCCTTGAACGCTGGCTTTACGAGCCGAACGTACCGCGAATTCTTCTCGATCACGTGGTCGGCCGGGAATACCCCCATCACCGCATCCGGATCCTGCCGATGCAATATCTGCGCGATCAAGCCAATCGCAGGAGCCGTGTTTCGCTGCGCCGGTTCCGCAATGATTTGCTTCTTCGGCACCTCCGGCAGTTGCTTGGCAATCGTGTCCCGCAGATGGTCATTCGTGATGATCCAAATCCGCTCCGGCGGCAGCACCGCTCGCAGACGATCCACCGTCTGCTGAATCAGCGTTCGCTCCCCAAAGAAACTCAATACTTGCTTGGCCGATTTCTTGCGGCTCTTGGGCCAGAACCGCGTCCCGCGGCCCCCGGCCAGAATCAATCCGTAATAGTGGTCAGTCTTCGCCATGTGCTATCCGAGTGGATCCGAAGTAATTCGCTGAAACGTTCGTGCCCAAAGAGTCTCCGTGAAAAAATGTCGGGTCAAGTCTTGGGCGTGATCCCAAAGGACCACCACACCAGCGCCAGTTTGCGATAGATGTTCGCCCGCGGGACGAAACCCCAGAATCGCGAATCGGCCGAGTTGTCCCGGTTGTCGCCCAGACCCAACGACAGCCCCGGCGGCACCACCAACTCCCCCTTGACGGCATGCGCCCGCAGCATCTCGATCGCCAGCTTCCCGATCCCCGGCAACAGCGCTTCGTTCGGGGAATTCCCCAGATATGGCACCCGCGGCCCCGCTCTCTGCCTCCTGTCTGGCTCGTCCACCGCTCGTCCGTGCAGCAGCTACTAGTGGTCCGGAAAACGACTCCGATCTCCCGTCACCCCGGTCACCCATTTGACGTAAGGCTGGGCCTCGTCCAGCGGGTGCTTGAAAACCATCACGTCGCTCCGTCTTGCGTCCGCGTACGGCAGCAGCGCGCGGGAAATCTTCGTTCGTCGATGCATACGCCAACTTGTCCACCATCGGAGGATGGCCCACCCGGATGGTCGTATTCATCGAAGGCGTCGACACCACAAGCGCCTGCACGACTGTCGCCTTCCCGAACAGAAGCATCAGCCCCGTTACGGTCGATCCCGCCAGCCAATGGCGTACAACTCGCGCTTTCGTCGCCATAGGCTATTGCACCGGATAGCCGTGGATTAGGTTGAACGTCCGCTTCCAGCGCGTCTTCGTGAAGAAGTTTGTCGCCAAATCTTGAATGTGGTCCCAGCCCGGCGTTGAACTCGACAGCCGCTCTGTCGGCGCATCGTAGGACCAGTAAATGATCAACGGCTTGCCAATGATATTCTCCCGCGGCACAAAACCCCAATAACGCGAGTCCAGAGATTGGTCCCGATTGTCGCCCATCGCAAAATAGGCGTTATCCGGCACCACGATCTCTTTGCCAACCAGATGCTTCTCCAGCATCGTCCGTCCCCCTTCGTCTAGACGCGTATTCGGTTCAGATGGAAACGTGTCCCGGTAGGAATCAAAGTACTCGGTCTTGTGAGCCTTATACGGTTCGGTCAACGGTTTGCCGTTCAAAAATACCTGCTTGTTCTCGACGCGAATCCGGTCCCCTGGAACACCCATCACGCGCTTGACGAACGTGAATTTCAAATCGCTCGGCCAACGGAAAACGATGATATCGCCCCGCTTCACCTCCGAATACGGCAGAAAGTAGCGGCTGATCGGCCCCGGAGGCGCATACGCCAACTTATCGACCAGCAAATGGTCGCCGATTAACAGCGTGTCTTCCATCGATCCCGTCGGAATCACAAACGCCTGCACCAACGTCGTCGTGCCGAACAGCAGCAACAATATGGTCACTGTCCATTCGGCAATCGTATTGCGCGGGGTCTCTTCTTTCCGCTGCAGGAAAATCTGCTTCCAGAGCGGTTGTTCAGGCGCGGACGGATCCGCGGGGGTCGGCTTTTGATCTTGTTCCAATGCCACGGTGTTCTTCCAATTCTAGCTAATCGAACAGCACTTCCCGAAGGTAACGATACAAATCGTGCAGGCTCGTGCCAATATTCACAATGCCTATCCCAGATACGGCCCCGCGGACGTAAGGGTTCACCCAGATTTCCCGTGTACCCTCCCGCCAATTGGCCAACTCGTTCCGCTCCCACCCATCCATCCACGGGTAGACCAGCAGAAATACCCCTAACTCAAAGCAGAGGATGATCCAGGCCAGCCCGGATAAACGAGCAAACCAACTCCGACGAATCCGAGGATGAAGCGGTAGCTCTGGCAGTGGGTTCATGAAGAAAGTGTTTGTCCCGCCCGGGCTCGTACAGGCGCGTAACTATAGCGGTGTTCCGGCAGCGGGCCCCATCGGTCCAGCGCCGCCAAATGCTCCGGCGA
>CANNLB010000039.1 GCA_947505565.1 Acidobacteriota bacterium
GTGATCAAACTGTTGGCGATGATTCGTTTAGCGTTCATTGATCTAAGCCTTTACGGCACCCGGTTTATCGTAGTTCCCGATCCTCACGCGATATCTGGAAGATCGCGTCGAGCTTATCGAGTGGAGACAAAAAGGGGAGAGATCCGTAAAGACCTCTCCCCCTCCTGATCAAGCAGTTGCCGCTGGGCGGGCGCAGGGTTCTGCGCTACCGCGGTTAAGGCGGCCTGCCCTCAAAGAGGGTCCGACCGCGCTCTGGATTTACTTCACGCCGGGAGTCGCCTTCTTGGCCGGCGGAGCGGCGGCCGGGGCGGCTGCGGGAGCCGGAGGCTTGGCGGCAGACGGAGCGTTCCGGTCATAGAGGCCCACGATTTCGCGAGTGATGTCGATGGCAGTCGCCGCATAGAGCACGGGGCTCTGTTGCGAACTCACGTCGATGACGATCGCGTAGCCATTGTCGGTGGCGTATTTGTCGATGACGGCCATGATCTTGCCGCCGAGTTCGCCGAGCACTTTCTGCTGTTCCTGGTCGACTTCGGCCTGGAAATCCTCAGCGTCGCGCTGCAACGACTTCTGCTTGACGTCGATGTCACGCATCAACTTGTTCTTTACGTCTTCGCTCGCGGTGTTGGAGGAAGCGCGCAACTGATTCTGCATGGCCCCGATATCGGCCTGCTTCTTTTCCACTTCCTTCCGTCTCGGCATAAACCGCTCTTCGAGCGATTTGGCGGCCACTTGGCCGTCCTTGGTGCCGATGATGGCGTTCTGGATATGGATGATGCCGACCTTCGTGGGGGCGACTTGGGCGAAAAGGCTGATGCTCGTGCCGATAAGAACGGCGGGCAGCCACATGATCTGGCGATTCACGGTGGGGACACTCCTCAAAATACTTGGTTAATTGGACTAGAAGGTTCGGCTGATGGTGAACCGGAAAATTTTGCGGCGTTCGAAGAACGGTGTCGCCTGCCCCCATTGCGCGACCGAGTTGATAAACGTCTGCTGGTTGGGGAACTGCGAGCGATCCAGCACGACGGGCGGTTGCAAATAAGTTTGAACGATCGAAGGGTTGTAAGCCCAGTAGAAGCGGAAAGGAGCGTTGACGACCGGCATCATAATCTGAAGCTCCAGACCGGTCGACATACGAAGCTTTTCCGTTTCGGAATTCACGGGAATGCGGCGTTCGAAGCCAGCCTGTGGAAACAGACTGTTCAACTCTTCTACCCGCTGAGGATTCAGCCGAAGCTGCTCTTTCAGGGTAATGCGGTTCACCCCAGCGTCAAAGAATGCCGCCAGCACGACCGGTCCGAAAATGGGAATCCGATACTCGAAGTTGCCGAGGAGCTGGGTGTCTCCACCGGTGGTCGTCAACTGGTAAACCGGAATTTGCTGGGTTACGGGGGAGAACGCCTCAACGCCGTTTTGCAGGATTTTCTGCTGACGGGCCGAACCATCATCATTAAGGACATTCACCGTGGCTTGGCTCGGCAGGAACGAAATCGGCGAGATACCCCAGATATCGAATCCGCGGATGTCATTTTCACCGCCCATGAAGATACGGTTAAACGGCGGAGCGACTTTGCCACCGTAGCCTGAGATCAGGCGACCGAGACCACGCATACCGATCACATGGCCTTTTTTGAAGCCAGAGCGGAAGTAAGTGGAGCTGATCGTCGGCTCGATCATGTTCACGTTGCCACCCAGGATGCTGCCGGCGAACGTGGTGGAGATGAAAAGGCTGCGGCCGCGGGTGGGAGTGATCGGGTGATCGACCGTGTTGTAGCTGTAGGACGGGACCACTTTGCTTGTCCGGATCCCGTCGAGTTGGTTGGGGCCATCGGTTCGCTGGAACGAGAGGAAGTTGAAGTAGTTGCTCGACGCATCGGACAGGGTTTTGACCGTCGAGATGTCATAACCGTAGGTCATGCTGACTCGAGCGAACGACCGTTTCAACTGGGTCGAGGCAAACGCGGTAAAGCCCAAGCCGTTGGTGACGTAGTTCAGCAGGTTCTGGCTTCCGAGAGCATTAAAGTAGGGCAGAAGGTTACGGCCAGAAAGGAGCGATACTTCGCGACCTTGATCATAGTTGAACCGCTGCATGTACACCGTGGCGCCGGCCTGAATCGGTTTATCAAACAGGTATGGCTCGGTGAACGAGAGCGTGACATCCCTGATACGATCTCCCAGCTGGCTACTCAAGCCCAGCGTTTCGCCGAGACCGAGGAAGTTGTTGGTGGAGTAACCGAATGAAACAAACGAGCCAGAGATACCGGATACGCCGCCTGACAACTGGACCGAGTTCTTGCCCCGTTCTTTCACCTTAAGCGTGATATCGACGGTGTTGGTTCGGGTGTCGCGCTTAATTTCGGCGGCTTCGGCTTCTTTCAGTGCCTCGAAATAGCCGAGTTGGTTCAACCTTAGCAGCGACAGTTCCCACAGGCGGGTGCTGTACTGATCGCCTTCGTCAATCATGAGTTCGCGTCGAATCACCTTGTCGCGCGTGGTGACGTTGCCAGAAAAATCGATCCGACGGACGAAGAACTGTTTCCCCTCATCCACGTTGATCGTGAGATCGATCTTATCGGTTCCCAATTGGGGCTGAATATCGGGTTCCGGCACCATATCGATGTAGCCGAACTCGCCATACAACTTGCGAATCTGCTCCATACCCTTGCGCAGTTTGGCGATCGAAAAAACGTCGCCTTCTTTCATTCCAAACACCTGTGGCAGAATCGCTTCAGGGGTCCGAAACAACTTCATGCCGACCGCATTGAGCTTATTGAGGTTGTAGCGGCGGGACTCTTCGACTGGAATCGTGACTTGAGCCCGCTTACCCGGCTTATTCGGGTAAAAAAACGGAATCCGGAAGCCGGAGCCGCCGACGTCGATAATCTTTACCGTATGCTCCCCGGTCCTCGTCGTGAAATATCCCTTTTCCTGGTAGGCGTTCACGATCATTTGCTTGTCCTGTTCAAGCTTCGTCGAATCGAAGGTTTTGGCAAATAGGTTTTCAAACAAAATGGATTTGGGGATGCCGATCGGGCGCAAACTCCGCATGGCACGCCGAACGTCGCGATCAGAGAAAACTTTATTCCCTTCAATGTTAATGTCGCCGACCTTGACCTTCGGGCCCTCGTTCACCTTGAAGACGACTTCCATGGAGGAGGGCGGAATCTGGCGCAGATCCGGCTCTACGGTTGCATACTGCCGACCGCGCTCGGCCAAGTACTCTTTCAGGACGACGGCCGCGCGTTGGACTTTGTTGGGATCGTATTGAGATTCGACCGTGAGGCCAACGCGGCGCTCTTTAAAGCGATCCAAGATCTCTGAAACAGTGAGAGACTTTGCGCCCTCGTACTTGATAGAACGGACGATGCGACGCTCGACCACCACGAATCGGATGATGTATCCAGTGCGGCCAGCCTCCCGTTCCAGAACGATGTCATCGAAGCGCCCGGTATTCCACAACGACATAAAGTCGCGGTGGAGGGAATCTTCGTCTACCTTATCGCCCTTCTTCGAAAAGATCATCGCTCGAAGGGTTTCCTGCGGGACCCGTCGGGCTCCGCGAAACTCTATCTGCTCGATGACATTGTCCACTTCGCCCGCAGCCGGAAGAGGGGTCTGCAAGCCTGACTTTACAGGTTGCGGTTTCGGGGCCTCGGTGGGCGCCGTGGGGACGGTCTCAAAAGGATTAGCCGGCTTGGGGGCCGGAGGCTGCGGAGGCTGTTGGCTGAGCAGCGGCGCTGTTCCCAATAAGAACGCAAAGATTGACAGGCGTAAAAGCCCGGAATAAATCATGAAGCGATAAATCCTTTCCACTCTGCGACTATTGGAGGACGTGCATGAGGGCCGCCCGGTTTCGTTAGCAAAGGCAAAAAGAGAGAGACCTGACCTGAACACACTAAAACCCTATTGTTACGAGGCGGGACACAAGGAAGCCGCAGCGTCCCCACGCTGCGGCCACGATTTAACAAGCGAACTGGACTACCAGCGGTTGCCCTGACCGCCGCCACGACCGCCACCACCGCCGCCGCCGCCGCTCCGGCCGCGATAACCGCCGCCGCCGCCGCCCGCGCCACCGCGGTCTTCTTTCGGACGCGCTTCATTTACGTTAATGGCGCGGCCATCAAGGTCGCGACCGTTCAACGCGGCGATAGCCGCCTCGGCCTCAGACTTCTGGGCCATTTCAACGAATCCGAAGCCACGGGCTTTTCCGGTTTCGCGGTCAGTGACAAGACTCACACGATCCACCGCGCCGAACTGCTCGAACAACGCGCGGAGATTCTGCTCGGTGGTATGAAAACTCAGGTTTCCTACAAAGATATTGGTCATTTTACTTTCCTTACTGATTTGCAGAGCGGCTGGTTGGGCAGGATCGAACGAAGGGGATGAACCGGACGCAACGACAGATGCTACAGACCTTAAAAATAGCACGACCGAGGCCTCTTCGGGTCAAACGGAATCAATCTCTTCTTCAAGCTGCTGTTTTCGAACTAGCGAGGCATAGTATCCGTGGCGTGCCAAAAGCTCCGCCGATGTTCCAATCTCGGCGATTTTGCCCTGTTTCAGGACCAGAATCCGGTCGGCATACCTCATCGTCGAGACCCGGTGAGAAATTAAAAACGTGGTGCGCCCTTTCATGACCGCACCGAGTTTTTCTAGGATTTGTGCTTCGGTGACCGTATCGACGCTGGAGAGCGCATCGTCGAGAATCAGAATTCGCGGATCGCGCAGAATGGCACGCGCGATCGCGGTGCGCTGCCTTTGGCCTCCTGACAGCGTGATGCCGCGCTCACCGATAACCGTGGCAAGGCCATCCGGAAAGCCAGCGACGTCGGCAGTTAACCCGGCGATCTCTACTGCGCGCTCAATAGCGGCGTCATCAGCCAGAGGAGAGCCAAGGGCGATATTGTCGCGCAGGCTCATCGAGAACAGGAACGTCTCCTGAGGGACAATACTGATCTGACGGCGGAGCAATTCAGGATCGTAGTCTCTGACGTCCACCCGGTCAACCCACACGGCTCCGCCGGTCGGATCGAGCAGTCGAGGCACCATCTGCGTCAGCGACGTCTTGCCGGACCCCGTAGGCCCTATTACGGCGATTGTTTCCCCGGCAGCGACATTGAAGGTCACCCCGGAGAGCGCTGCGCCAGCGGCATAATTTAATCCCACGTCGGCAAAGGTAATTTCCCCGGCGAGCGGCACGGGCACGGGCGTGGGATCAGCGGGGGCGGCTATCGTCGGTGGAACGTTCAACATTTCGCGAATCCGATCCAGCGAAGCGGTTCCCCGCTGCATCAGGTTGATCACCCAGCCCATCGCGATCATCGGCCAAATCAGCATGCCGACGTAGGTTTGGAACATGACGAAGCTACCGAGAGAGATTTTGCCGTCGATTACCCGAAGGCCTCCCACCCAAAGAACGACGAGAAAGGCGACGCCGCTTAAAGCGTGCAGCAGGGGCTCAAAAACTCCCGTTGTGCGAACCAGATCCAGGTTTCGGCGAATATAGTCCTGATTGAGCTCTTCGAAACGAACCCGCTCGGCATCGCCTTGGCCGTAGGCGCGCAAAAGACGCATGCCGGCGACCGACTCCTGCACACGGCCGGAAATGCTGGAAAAGACCTCTTGAATCTCCTCAAACCGCGCGTGAATGCGTTGGCCGTAGTAGACGACCAGAATACTGATGACAGGTGCCGGGGCGAGTGCCGCGAGAGTGAGGACAGGATCCACCGTCACCATCACGCAAAACGCGAGGAAGAAAGTGAGCATCGTTTCCGACCAATACATGAGACCGGGCCCGGCCATCATGCGGACCGCGTTCAGATCGTTCGTCGACCGCGCCATGATGTCGCCGGTCGGGAACTGGGCATAAAAATTCCGATTCACGAGGACCAAGTGGGCCAGAATATCGTTCCTCAGATCGTACTCCAGATCGCGGGAAACGCCGATAATGATCAACCGTTTCCAGTACTGAAAGAGCCCCTTGCCTAGGGCCAGGAGGAGAAGACCGCCGGCGATGAGCACCACGGCCGACCACGGTTCGCCCGTGGTGATGGAGTCAATCCCACGGCGAATCATCAACGGCAGGGTCGCCCCGAAAAGCGCATTGAGCACCAGCGCCCCCAAGCCTAAGAGAAGTTGCTGGCGATGCCGACCCAAATACGGTCGTAAGAACCGAAGCGCGTAGAGCATCCGATCAGTACCCTATCCAAACGGCGAAGGTTTTCGCCCACTCCAGGAAGAGATTTTTTTGGTCTTGACGCCGCCGCCACCAATCCTCCGGATGGAACTCTCTGGTCGGCGCGGCAACCATGACAATCGTTGGTTCGGAGGCGACCGCCCGCAGAATCTTCCCGGCCCGACGGGTATGGAAATTACTCGTCACAACGAGTACTTTTTTAAAACCCAATCTTCGGAATTGGGGCATGTATTGCTCTGCTTCGTCGCGGGTAGAGGTGCAGTGGTTCGGCAAGGGGACAAAGGAAACATCCATAAACCCATGTTTTTCGGCGAACTCAATCGCTAGTTCGCTCTCGAAACGGTCGAACACGCCGGCCGGACCACTCACATAGACCTTCGGGGCGAAGCCCTGGCGAGCCAAAAGAGCAGCATGGGTAATACGATCGCCGAAGTGATCGCCGCCGAGAACGAAGATGGCATCCGCGGCTTCCACCGGCTCTGTTTTCACCAGAAAGCTCGCGACGGAGGGCAGCCATTGCGGATGCAGGAAAATCGCTGCGACAAGCAGGACCCCGAGCCCCAGCCAGAGCCTAGTCGAGCGAATCAAGTGTTAGTTCTCGTCCTGCTGGCGCGTATCCAGGTGACCGACAGTCTTCAGCAGTTGATACAGGCGCTCCACCTCAGCTTCGTCGTCACTACGCAGCAACTGAATCTTCGGGGTGGCGGAAGGAGTTGTCGACCCTTCTACCAGAGGCAAAGAGTCACCCCAGAACTGCCGGTAAGGGATCCCGTCGATGAGAGCTTCCTTTGCGTTCCGCCGCAAATTTCGCAGCAAGGAATTCGAAGCGTCCAGATCGCCCGGAAACAAGATCAATATTCGTTCATCCCCTTTGAAAAGAGTGAGCGTAACCGCCAGTGGAGAAATCCAACCGGTGCCATCCACCCGAGCGACTTTGGACCACTCTATCGTCCGCTCACCGATGAGCAAGACGTGCTCCTGAATCTCAATCGGGGGGCGAAAGGCCAGAACCAACAGCGCCATCGCACTGAGAAGAAGCAGAACAGACGCGACCAAGGCGACCGTCCATTCGGTCGCGAACAGGCTCGAGATCACCGCCAGACCAGCAGCGGCCAACCCAGCCCACAAATACTGCTTCGAAGGCGTATAGCGCATAACGGAGACCAACAAATACTAGCCTATCCCCAGCCCGCGCAGCCGTCAATTCATTTCAACGCTTGGTACCCAAGATAGGCATAACGGATCCCACTTGTTATGATGCTCACCGCGCTAATGGCGAAAAACAGCGTCGGGTGAAAACTCAGCAGCACCGCGGCGACGGTACACATCAGTAGGAACGTGTTTGCTTTTCCGAGGCGAGAGGGCGGGAAGTCTTTTTTCCCGCTCAGGCGAAACAGAACCGCCGCAGCCAGGAGAATTAAAAGATCCCGGCCTATCGCCATGGCTACCAGCCAGCCTGGCATCGCCCCGACGTAGAGCAGCGCGATGAAGCCACTACCCACTAGTACTTTATCCGCTAACGGGTCCATAATCGCGCCGAACCGCGACTCCAGCCGCCATCGCCGTGCCATCCAACCGTCGATACTGTCCGTCACGGCGATCAGGAACGATACGAGCAGCGCCGTTAGGAACCGATGATCCAAGATCAGCCACACCACGGGCACCGTGCCGATCAAGCGCAGAACCGTCAGGATGTTAGGAATCTGGCGAAACACTGCCGTCGATCCTCAGCTGACGAGAGCATGGGTGGCCCGGGAGGCCAACTGATCAAAAAAAATTGTTTCGTAAAGCGAGGCATCCTGCATGATCCGCGCGACGAGCGCAGCGTGCATCGCGTGGCCAGCCCGCTCCGCAATGACATGACCCAGCAACGGCCGCCCAATCAAAGCCAAATCCCCAATCAGATCGAGCACCTTGTGCCGACACGGCTCGTCGGAAAACCGCAAGCCACCTGGATTCAATACAGAAGCTCGATCAAAACACACCGCGTTCGTCAGGTCGGCTCCGCGGATCAGCCCCATGTTCCGCATCTGGCCCAGTTCGTATTCGAAGCCAAATGTGCGGGCGGCAGCAACCTCACTGGCATAGCGCGCCGGCGTCAACTCCATTTCCATCGACTGATGGCCAACCATAGGATGATCAAAATAGATTTCGCAGGAAAGATAAAACGAATCTGCCGGCAGGATTGAAATCCGTTTGTTTCCCTGCTCCACCGTGACGGGCTTCAAAATTCGGAGATATTTGCGGCGTTTTTTGTACGTTTGCACTCCCGCTTGTGCCAACAGTTCGATGAAAGGCTGACCGGACCCATCGAGAATCGGCACCTCGAGATTGTCGATATCAATATAAGCGTTATCGATCCCCATCGAATACAGGACGCTGAGCAGGTGCTCGGTCGTCGAGATCAGCACCCCCTGCCGCATCAGGCTGGTGGCGTAGGACACCCGCGCCACGTGCTTCCAACTCGCGGGCAATTCGAAGTTCGACAGGTCCGTTCGGCGGAAAACAATCCCCGTGCCGGCCGCTGCAGGCTGAATTGTAATACTGACCGGTACCCCGCTATGGAGGCCCACACCTTTCGCCGATACCGGCTGTGCAACGGAAGTTTCGAAGCGCAAATCGAAGAATACCAAAAATGGTAATCAATTGAAAGGAAAATAGTTAAGGCCGAAATTGTGTGTCTTTTTATACACACGTGCGGCGAAGCGGACACATTGGAGTATCCTTGTAAGCGATGCCTCGCCTCTTCCTCATCGACTCCTTCGGGTACATTTTTCGCGCCTATTACGCGCGGATGCGAATGAATACCCCGCCGATGCGCACCTCGGCCGGAGTCGCCACCGAAGCAGTGTATATCTTCCACAACATGTTGAAGAAGCTCCGCGAGAAGCACCAACCGGATTACCTCGCCGCCGTTTATGAATCGCTCGGCCCCACGTTTCGCGAAACGGAATTCCCGGCGTATAAGGCAACCCGGACGGAGACACCGCCCGACCTGATCGCCCAAGTGCCGCTCGTCAAACGGTTGCTCGAAGCACTCTCTATTCCGGTGCTCGAAGCGG
>CANNLB010000040.1 GCA_947505565.1 Acidobacteriota bacterium
ATAGGGGTCCGCCGGCAACCGCAAAATGCCCGCCGGGCTGAACTGCGCGCCCGGAGTCGAGGTCACAATCTCCATCAACCCTTCCGGCCGGATCTTCGCTTCCAGGTTCACTTTTATGTTGAAAAAGCCTTGCCTGCGATCAATCGACTCAATACCCAAGCGCTGCGCCGTCGCCCGCACCAGCGAGAAGCTCGCCAAGGTTTTCACGACATCCGGCGGCGGCCCATACCGGTCGGCGAACTCTTCCAAAATCTTGTTCGCTTCCAGCAGCGAGTGCAGCGAGGCGATTTTTTTGTACGCGCGCAGCCGCTGCATCTCCTCGGCGATGTAGCTGGCCGGGATCCGGATATCCACCCCCAATGTGATCGTCGAGTGCACCTCCACCGGGATTTCCTCGCCCTTCAACTCCCGCACCGTGTCCTCGAGCAGCTTCAAATACGTGTCATAACCCACCGCATCCATCTGCCCATGCTGCGCCCCGCCCAGCAGATTGCCGGAGCCGCGCAACTCCAAATCCAGCGCCGCAATCTTAAAGCCGGCCCCCAAGTCGCTGAACTCCTTCAGCGCCGCCAACCGCTTCCGCGCGATCTCGGTCAGGTCCTTGTTCTCGGGCACCAGCAAATAGGCATACGCCCGCCGATTCGACCGGCCCACCCGGCCCCGCAACTGATAGAGCTCCGACAAACCATAGCGCTCGGCGTTCTCAATCAGAATCGTATTCGCCATCGGAATGTCGATTCCGTTTTCGATGATCGTCGTGCACACGAAAACATCGAAGTCATGTCGCATGAAGCCAAGCAGAGCCTTCTCCAACTCGTTCTCACTCAACTGCCCGTGCCCCACCCCGACCCGAACCCCGGGCAGCCACTCCTGCAGCCAAGCCGCCCGCTGGTAGATCGTCTCGACACGGTTGTGCACGAAGTAAACCTGGCCGCCGCGATTGACTTCGAGTTCAATTGCCGACCGGATCAGGTCCGCGTTATAGTGCGAAACGACCGTCTGCACGCTGAGCCGATCCTTCGGCGGAGTCTCGATCACGCTCATGTCCCGCAGCCCCAGCAGCGACATGTGCAGCGTCCGCGGGATCGGCGTCGCCGACATCGTTAGCACGTCGATGTTGTGCCGCAACTGCTTCAGCCGCTCCTTGTGCCGAACGCCGAAACGCTGCTCCTCATCGACGATCAGCAGGCCAAGGTCAATGAACTCGACGTCCTTTGAAAGTAGCCGATGCGTGCCGATGAGAATATCGATCTTGCCGTGCCCCAGGTCCTCGATGATCTTCTTCGTCTCCACCGGAGACCGGAACCGGCTCAGCATTTCGATATTGACCGGGAAGCTGGCGAACCGGCGTTTGAATGTCTCGTAATGCTGGAAGGTCAGCACCGTGGTCGGGGTCAAAACGGCCACCTGCTTGCCGTCGCCGAGCGCCTTGAAGGCCGCCCGCATCGCCACCTCGGTCTTGCCGAATCCGACGTCCCCGCACAGTAAACGGTCCATCGGCTGGGCCCGTTCCATATCGCGCTTGATCTCGGAAACGGCCTGGACCTGGTCCTTCGTCGCGGTGTAGGGGAAGGCGTCTTCAAACTCGCGCTGCCAGTTGGAATCGGGCGAAAACGCAAAGCCTTCCGACATCCGCCGCTCAGCGTAAAGCTTGAGCAACTCGTCGGCCATGTCGCGCATTTTCGCCTTCACGCGCGACTTCGTCTTCGACCACGTCGCCCCGCCCAACCGGTCGAGCGGCGGGGTACCTTCGCCGGCCCCGCGGAACTTCTGGACCAAATCCAGGCGGGTCATCGGGACGTACAGCTTCGATTCCCCGGAGTACTCCAGGATCAGAAAATCGCCCTGCTGATCGCCCTGCGGGATCTCTTTAATGCCTAAAAACTTGCCGACGCCGTGCGTCACATGGACGACGAAGTCGCCCGGCTTCAAGTCGGCGATATCGGCCGCAAAGGCCGCCGCGGCGCGCTTGTTCAAGGCCGGCTCGGCAATTAGGTCGGAAGTATCGAACAGGTCCTCCGTGCCGATGATGGCGAGCTTGGCGGCGGTCAGCGTCGTGCCCCGCGTCATGCGCCCTCGAGCCAGCATCGTGCTGGCGGAATTGCCAAACAGCCGAGCCCGTTCCGCGTGGAACGGCGACACCGTGTCGGTGCTCGACAGCGCCAGTTGAAACGGCACCGAGTACTCGGCGAAGATGTCGGCCAGCCGCTCCACTTCGCCAATCGCCGGGGCGAAGTAGAGCACCTTGTAGCCCTGCTCAACCAGCTTGCGCGTTTCCGCTACGGCGTTCGGCAAGTTGCCGTGAAACGCCGGAGACGGCCGGGAATGCAGGTCTGCGGACTGCCCAGCCGCCGACTCGCCGAGCAGTTCGACCTGACGCAGTGTGATTCGTTTCCGGACGTCAATCTGAGCGGCCAGCTCGTTCCACGTCAGGAACACCGACTCCGGCGGCACGATCATGTCGCGCTGATTTTCTCCCAGGCGCTTCCAAAGCCGATCGGCGGCCGAATGTACCTGCTCCGGCTCATCGATTACGACGAGCGCATCGGCGGCCAGTTCGAGCAACGTGGAGGCGCGCGGGTCCGTCAAAACCCTTGTGAACTCCCAGGCGGGCACCGGGTTGCTTGGCCGCGGGTGCTCCACCAGCGGGAGCACCACCGCTCGCTCCACCTTCATCACGGACCGCTGCGTCGCCACGTCGAACCGGCGCATCGAATCGATCGTGTCGCCGAAGAACTCGATCCGCAACGGCTGGTCCGACCCCGCCGGGAAGATATCGACGATGCCGCCGCGCATCGAGAATTCGCCAACCATTTCCACCGGATCGCGTTCGGTGTAACCGATGCGGTGCAGATGTTCCGCCAGGTCGTCCAGCCCAAGGTCGTCGTCAAGCTTCAGCGTCAGCGCCAACTGTTGATAGAACGAGCCGGGGTAGGTCCGCAGCAGCGCCGAGGCGATCGGGGTGACCGTGATCGAGGTAAGCCCGGAAGCGAGGCGGTAGAGCCCGACAGCCCGCTCTTCACTGATCTCGGAGTGGGGCGACAGGCCTTGCGAAGGCAGCACATCGAGGGCGGGCAAAAGTTGCGGGCGTGGCTTGGTTTCGTCGTTGACGAGAAGCTCAAAAAACGTTTCCAGCGCGGCGAACAGGCCTTCTGCTTCCTGAGCCCCGTCGGTGAGCAGCAGCAGCGATTTGCCAGAGCGTTGCCAGAGCAAAGTGCTATACAGCGCCTTGGCCGTAAGGGTGAGACCGGAGAGCGACTGATGGGTGTGGTTCCGTAAGCCACGGATAATGGAGTCGAAAGCGGCATCGCGGCCGAGGCTTTCCAGAAGTTCGCGAAGAGCGGGGTGCGTCATGCGGGGAGGCGGTTCTCTATAGTTTGACAGAGCTAGACTTAAGGTATGGCGACGAGTCCAATTCCGCTCATTTCTTTCGAGGAGTATTTGGCCCTCGAAGAGACGGCGCAGTTTAAGAACGAGTTCTATCAGGGCCAGATTCTGGCGATGTCCGGATCGACGCTCTCGCACGAAAGGATCGCGATGAACGTGCGAACCCATCTGCGCTTGGGCTTGCTCGGCAAGGACTGCGAGGTGCTCGGAGACGGGCTGCTTTTCCGGACAGGTCTCGATGGCTTGGCAGCTTATCCCGACGCGGTCGTCTTCTGCGGCCAGATGAAATTCGAAGACCATCGGAGTCTCGTTGCGCTGAATCCCAAGGTTGTCATTGAGGTCCTCTCGCCTTCGACGGAAACCTATGATCGGACCACCAAGGCCCGCGAATATTGGAAGTGCCCGTCGGTTGCGCAGTATTTTCTGATCCGCCAGGACCAACCGTTTGTCGAAATTCAAAGCCGCCAAGCGGATGGCAATATCACCATTAATTGGATCGAAGGCCGCGAGTCGGATTGCCCGTTTGCATCACTCGGCCTCAGCATTGCGATGGCCGACATCTACGAGCGGGTCAACTTCTAGGACACCAATTGCGGGGAGAGCTACCGCTACCCAGATGATCATAAGCAAACTGATCCATCGGTTGGGAAGTACATCGGAACGGACGGACGGCGAACTTCACGCAGGCCAGCTCAAGTTGGAAGACGAACGCGAGTTGGTGCTCTTGAACCCCAACTTCCTCATCGAAGTTCTCCCGCCGTCCACGGAAGCCTACGAGCGAATCACCTTCTAGCCCCGCGCCAGAATCTCTTTCTCGATGTTCGTCGTCGAGTATCCGGGCTCCAGCGGCAGCGGCGTGACGACTCCTCCGGCCGCCTCCACCTCTTCCCTTCCCGCGATGAAGTGACTCCAGTCGGCACCCTTGACGAGCACGTCCGGCAGCACCGCCGCAATCAGTTCCCGCGGCGTGTCCTCGTCGAACAACACAACCGCGTCCACGGCCGCCAGGGCCACCGCCATCGCCGTCCGCTGATGCTCGGAGAGCAGAGGGCGGGTCGGGCCCTTCAGCCGCGCTACCGAGTCGTCTGTGTTCAACGCCAGCACCAGGACATCGCCCAGCGCCCGCGCCGTTTCCAGCAAGCGGATGTGGCCCGGATGCAGAATGTCATAGCATCCGTTAGTGAACACCACCTTCCGCCCTTCGGCCTTCCACTGCACCCGTTGCTCAACCAGCGCTGCTCGCGAATAAAACTCTGCCATGGCCCTTCAGTCTCGCACGCCGAACAGGAACGCCGCCGTCAGCGCCCACATCGGCTCGAGCACATCGGTGAGTTCATGGCCGGAATCAAACAGGTGGAGTTCGGCCCGCGGGTGCAGCGCTTGGAACTCCTCAGAATACGTACACGGCACGACGTCGTCGTGGCTGCCATGGAAGATCAGCGTCGGCTGCGTCACGGCCGGGAAGTCCAGATGCCTCACCCCATCATCGAGCAGCGCGATGCCCACCCGGCGACGCTCTCCGGCCGCGTAGTGGAAGACCTCCATCGACCCTTCGGCCCGCCACTTGGCCACCACCTCCGGCCCCAGCCGAAGCGGCCAGCGGCGAGCGAAGCCAAACGCGGGAGCCAGCAGAACAATCTTTTCGACGTTCGGATGAGCCGCCGCGTAGAGCGCCGCAAGGTAGCCGCCCATGCTCGAACCGATCAGCGCCACCGGCCCCGCGCCGGCGGCAGCATCGATCAAAGCAAGCTGTTTTGAGATCGTCAGCGACGCGAAATCGCCCCCGTCGAGGGCGGGCACGATGCATTCGGCACCGGCCTGGCGGAGCCGTTCCGCGAACAGCTGCGCCTTTTTCGATGAAGGGCTAGACGCAAAGCCATGAAGGTATAGGACGCGCACAGTCCCTCCATTGTGCTAAAAGAGAATGGTCCAATTCAATGCGCGATTATTCGGTTGCGGCGGAAGCGCGCCAATCGCTAGAATCGGATGTTCAGAGGAGAACAACCAGACCTTTTATGTCAGTTGACCAGAAAGTAAAGCAGATCATTGTCGAGCAGTTGGGCGTGGACGAAGCCCAAGTCGACGGCACCGCGTCATTCGTCGACGATTTGGGAGCCGATTCGCTCGACCTCGTCGAACTCGTCATGGCTTTTGAAGAGGCCTTCGATCTGAATATTCCGGACGACGACTCGGAAAAAATCAAGACCGTGAAGGACGCGATCGATTACATCGAAGCCAAAGCGAAGAAGTAAGCATCCATTAAGAGTGAACCTGCCTACGTTTCGGCAGGAGGAGATCTTGATTGGCTGAACAATCACACCCCCACCGGGGCAATCGAAGAGTAGTGGTGACCGGGGTCGGGCTCGTCACGTGCCTGGGTATCGGCACAGAACCGACCTGGTCGGGCCTTTTGGCCGGCAAAAGCGGAATCGCTCCCATTGAGCTGTTTGACGCAAAGGCCTTTGCTTGCCGGTTTGCCGGCGAGGTGAAGAACTTTGACCCGAGCAAGTTCATTGAGCAGAAGGAGATTAAAAAGCTAGGTCGTTTCATGATGTTCGCCATCGCGGCGGCGGATGAAGCCTTGGCGTCTTCGGGGCTAAAGATCGATGCTGGCAACGCCGAAAGCGTTGGCGTCTACATCGGCAGCGGTATCGGTGGCTTCGAAGTGATCGAACGCGAGCACTCGAAACTGCTGGCGGGCGGTCCGTCGAAGATTTCGCCATTCTTTATTCCGGCGACGATCGTGAATTTGGCGAGCGGCCAGGTTTCGATTCGGACCGGAGCGAAGGGTCCTAACTCAGCCGTGGCAACTGCTTGTACGACCGGTGCCCACGCAGTCGGCGACTCGTTTAAGATCATCCAGCGGGGCGATGCCGACGCCATGATCTGCGGTGGGGCCGAGGCGGCTATTACGCCGCTCAGCGTCGGTGGGTTCGCCGCTTTGCGGGCGCTGTCGACACGTAACGATGAGCCCCAACGCGCTTCACGGCCGTGGGACAAGGATCGCGACGGCTTCGTCATCGGCGAAGGCGCGGGAATCTTGATGTTGGAAGAGCTCGAGTTCGCCAAGGCACGCGGCGCCAACATTCTGGCTGAAATCATTGGTTACGGCATGAGTGGCGACGCGTTCCACATGACGGCTCCGAGCGAAGACGGCGACGGCCCCTTCCGCATGATGCGCGCCGCGATTCGCGACGCCGGCATTGAACCTTCGGAAGTGGATTACCTGAACGCTCATGCGACGTCGACGTTCCTCGGCGACAAGATTGAGACGACGGCGATGAAGCGGGCTTTCGGCGACCATGCCTACAAGCTGGCGATCAGTTCGACCAAGTCCATGACCGGGCATCTGCTCGGCGGCGCGGGCGGGCTGGAAGCCGGTATTGCGGTGCTCGCCATCCGTGACCAAATTGCCCCGCCAACGATCAACCACGAAACACCGGATCCGGCGTGTGATCTCGACTACGTGCCGAACGTGGCCCGCCCGATGAAGATCAACGTTGCCATGAGCAACTCATTCGGCTTCGGCGGAACCAACGGCGGGCTGATCTTCCGGAAATACGACGAGTAGCATGAAAATTGCCATTGCTCTCAAGCAGGTGCCGGCGCGGGATTCCGCGCCCGGTGCCGCGGAATCCGATCTCCAATTTGAGATCAACGAACCAGACGCCTACGCGCTCGAAGCGGCGCTGCAACTGCGGGAAGCGCAGGGCGGCGAGGTGGTCGTCGTGTCGGCTGGCCCGGCGCGGGTGACCACCGCGATCCGCGAGGCGCTTGCGAAAGGCGCCGACCGCGGGGTGCATATCGTGGTCGACAAGCTTCATGAACTCGATGCATTGGGAGTGGCTCAACTGCTGCGCGAGGCGGTGGCGGGCGAATCGCCCGATCTAGTCCTGACCGGCTTACAGTCGGACGATCTCGGCTCCGGGCAAACGGGCGTGATTTTGGCGGAACTGCTCGGCGTTGCCCATGCCACGCTGATTATGGCGATCGAGGTGAATGGCAGCTCGATTCTCGTGAAGCGTGAATTGGAGGACGGCTGGTTCCAGCACGTGACCCTGCCGCTCCCGGCGGTGCTCACGATCCAGAGCGGCATCAACAAGCTCCGCTACGCCACCCTGATGGGGATCAAGAAGGCGAAGACCAAAGAGATTCGCGAACTGGCGGGCACACTGACGCCGGCGTTGGTCGTGGCCGGTCCTGGTTATGCGCCCAGCCGATCGAAGCAGTCGCAGATTTTCGATGGTGACCCCGAAGCCGCGGCCCAGGCGCTGGCGGAGAAATTGAAATACGAGGTTCGGGTAATATGAGCGTCCTGGTCGTTCTCGAACAGACCCGCGGCGTTTATCACCGCATGAGTTGGGAGGCTTTAGCCGCTGCGTTTGAACTTGGGCTGCCGGTGTCGGCAGTCGTGATCGGCGAGCCCGGCGAAGCGGCCGGCAAGGGCCTGGAACGCCTTTACACCCTTCCGGCGATGGATTACTCCGCCGACGGCTACACGACCGTCCTGGCGCAGCTCATCGCCCGCGTCCAGCCCAGCTACGTCATCTTTCCGCACACTTATCAGGTCCGTGACTTTGCGCCCAAACTGGCGACGCGGCTCGGCACTGTCTTAGTTAGCGACGTGGTCAAGCTTCAGGCCGATGGCACGGCCGTTCGCCAGCATTTCCAAGGTAAGCTGAACTCGGACTATCGGTTCACCGGCTCCGGTCCGCGTTTCCTTTCGATTCAAGCCGGGGCTTATCGAGCCGAAACGGTTCCTGCTGGCTCGCCGACGGTGGAGCCTTTCGCCGCTGACGCTGGTGCGGTTTGCGCGGTCTCGGAAGCACCGTTCCGGGAGTCTTCCCGCGCGGTGGATCTGACGGCGGCCGAGATCATTGTCTCGGTGGGTCGCGGGATCCAGGAGAAGGAGAATCTGATCCTGGTGGAAGAGCTGGCGGCCGCCTTGGGGGCTGAACTCGCCGCCTCGCGTCCGATCTGCGACAACGGCTGGTTGCCGATGGAGCGGCAGGTCGGCAGTTCGGGCCAGACGGTGGCACCGAAGGTATATTTGGCGGTCGGCATATCCGGCGCGATTCAGCATCTGGTGGGGATGAAGGGCTCGAAGTCGATCATCGCGATCAACAAGGACCCGAATGCCCCGATCTTCGAAGTAGCCGATTACGGCATTGTCGGCGACCTCTTCGAAGTGGTCCCGGCGCTTACTGAAGCTATCCTGAGGCTCAAGAGCTAGGGCACATTCAAAGTGGCCGTTGCATTCCAGCCGGAGTTATCTCCGGCTAGGTGGAGGGCGGTATAGACGATCCGGCTGCCCCGGAAGGCGGGCGGGCTCGTCGACAGATTTTGGTTGAGCTTAAGGACGTTGCCCGGCACTACGCCCGGCAGCGGGTCGAGACCGGAGTCGGTTACTCCGTAGAGCGTATTGGTGGGCCACGCGTAGGCCGAGTAACACGCGTTGCGCCCGTCGAGGGCGCTGTAGAGGTGACACGGAGGGAGAGGTCACCGGAGCCGGCCGAACGCCGAGCACATGCCAGCCGCTATTGGCGCTTGCCCCATCTCGCCCAGCGGCATAGACAACGCGGTTGCGGGCAGAGGCGCCCGAAAAGGTCACGCGCAGAACCGGCGTAAGCGTGGTGCCGGAGACGGTCGCACTCGACCCCGCCCCGGTCGCCGAGCACTGCGAGTTCGCAGTCCCTCGGCGCCCCCCAGAAGTTGCCCGCCTCTGCTCAAATAGACTTGACCAGATCACAAACTGATCATGCCGCGTGGCAGGCCGACGGGCGGGACCTTCTTCATCCGTGCCGCAGCCGCGTAGACAGTTGAATAGGTTTAGGCACCGACGTTTGGCCCGCGCGGCC
>CANNLB010000041.1 GCA_947505565.1 Acidobacteriota bacterium
CAACCAACGGAAACTCCGCAAACGCCCGCCGCAACTGAATAAAATAGTCCCGATTCTCCTGCGTGAATCGAAACGACCACGGAAACGTCATCAACACCGCTCCCAACTTCTTCGCGCGTCGCAAAGGGCGTAACCCTTCACAAAACGCCTCCACCGCCGGAATCTCCAGCCTTCGCTCATGCGTAAACTGCCGATGCAAACGCGCGACGAACTGAAATCGCGGGTTCATCGCCGTCTTGTCCAACCACAAATTCGCCAACTCCGGTCGCGGCAAACTCTCAAACGTCGCCGGGATCTCCGCCGCGTCGAACCGCTCCGCTACAAATTGCAACGGATGGAACCCCTTCGGCTTGCCGGAGGGATAAATCACGCCCTCCCACTGGGGAAAGTTCCAGCCGGAAGGCCCAACCAGAACGGGGGTGCTGGCCGGTGTTAGGGAATTGGCGTCCATCTGAAACTTAACCATGGGAAGGAACCTCGATCAGAATATTTGCTCTTTGTTCGCCCCCAGAATACGGCAAATCGACCGATCAGGTCAAGAAGTATTTTCGCCTTTGTTTCGCCTTTTAAAAATAATGGCCGATTCGTAACCTTTGCATCGGACAAAACGCTATATCTATAATCCCCGTTACGAAGGACGGGTACGCACCCAGAACATCGAGTACGTGCCCGTCCACCCCTTACTGCTAATCGAACATACCCTCATAGAGAACACTCGACAAGTACCGTTCTCCCGAGTCCGGCAGTACCACTACTATATTCTTCCCCTTCATCTCTGGCTCCCGTGCGATCTTCAGTGCCACGGCCGCAGCCGCCCCGCAAGAAATTCCGCACAAGATCCCCTCTTCCTTCGCCAGCCTTCGGGCCATCTCCACCGCCTCTTCGTTCGAAACCGGCTCCACCCGATCCACGATCGAAAGATCCAGCGTATCCGGCACAAACCCAGCCCCGATGCCCTGAATTTTATGCGGCCCCGGCTTTACCGGCTCCCCCTTTAATGTTTGGCTGATCACCGGGCTATTGGTCGGTTCCACGGCCACCGACAAGATATTCTTGCCGCGCGTGTTCTTAAAGTAGCGCGAGATCCCGGTAATGGTCCCCCCCGTACCAACACCGCAAACCAAGGCGTCCAGCTCCCCTTCTAGGTCGTTCCAAATCTCCGGACCCGTCGTTTGCTCATGAATTGCCGGATTCGCCGGATTTTTAAACTGCTGCAGCAGAACGTAACGATTCGGATCCCGCGCCACCAACTCCTCCGCTTTAGCAATTGCACCCTTCATCCCCATCGTGCCGTCGGTCAGCACCAGATTGGCCCCGAACGCCTTCAACACCTTCCGCCGTTCGATCGACATCGTCTCCGGCATTGTCAGCGTAATCTGGTAACCCCGCGCCGCTGCCACGAAAGCCAAGGCAATCCCCGTATTCCCACTTGTCGGCTCCACCAACTCCTTCCCCGCCAGTAGCAACCCGCGTTTCTCGGCATCCCAAACCATGGACGCCCCAATCCGGCATTTCACCGAATACGCTGGGTTCCGGCCTTCAATCTTGGCGTAGACGTGCGCTCCGCCCGGCGTTACCACCCGGTTGAGCTTAACCAAGGGAGTGTTCCCTATTGTGAGTGAGTTATCCTGATAAATCATAATTCGAGATCCTTCCGTTTAAATGTCCCAGTTAGGAATATATTTTCCGTTTCGCTCTTTCCATCGCAACGCGAGCTCATCCAGTGTCGTCTGGTCGACCACGTCGGAAACCGCCTGATCCACCCGGTCCCACATCTCCGTGAACGGATTTTCCCCGCGCCGTTTCGCCGTACCGATCGCCCCGTTACGGCCCCCGTCAATATGACGAACCACCTCTCCGATGGTGATCTCATCCGCCGACCGGGCCAGCAGGTAGCCCCCGTCTGCCCCGCGCCGGGATTCTACAAACCCCCCCTGCTTCAGCCCCGCCAGAATCAACTCCAAAAACTTCTGAGGAATCTTCTGCCGACGGGCAATTTCAGCAATCTTACTCGGGGCGGGGCCGCCGTGGGCGGCTAGGTCATATAAAGCATGCAGGGCGTATTCGCCCTTTACAGAAATGGTCATGAATAGAATGGAGGAGGGAATCCCTATTTCCTACTAGGGATTATACTATTCACCGACCGGTCACACATTAGCCGCTCGGCTAGCCCGCAACGGCACCCCGCGCACGGCCAATCTTTCCACCAGCGACGCATGGTAAGCCGGATGAAGAAGGAATCCCCCATCGGCATGAGTTGCCAAACCGCGATTGCGCAACAGCAACGGCAACTGCTTCTCCCCCGGGCTCAGCCCCTCATCCGATAGCCGCGCCAACCCGCCCGGAGCCGCTCCCGCCTTCCGCAAAAAATCGTGCGCGAACACCTGCGCGTCCAGCGAATCCAACGCCGCCGCCCCTCGTGCCCATTGCGACTCCGGCGCGCCGCTGCTGACGAGCGCGATAGCGAAAAAAACATATCTACCCGTCGGTACCGAAAACAGCTCCGTAAACGCCAACATCAGATCTTCCTGCCCCGAGCCCGTCTGGTCGACAAACTCGGCCAACGAAGGAACGGATGGCCACGCGATGGTTCCGTTATGTCGCGTCGATGTTACATCAGCCCGGGGAATGCCATCGTAGGCCGCATGGAAGCCCCGTAGCTGCTCCGAACTCGCATCCGTTGGCTTTGCTGGGCTCCGCCACGGCTCGAGCCCCTGACGCACGCCATCAATCTGCGCCTGGGTCTGCTGCGCCAATCGCACATACCGCGCGAACGCCGAACACTGCGCCTCCTCCGCCACCGCCTTCCGCACTTTCGCCAAATACAGATCCGCGTCCACCGCTTTCGCCAAATATCCAACCCGCTTCCCGGCCTCGGTCATCTCCTCCAGCGCCACCACCTGCTTCCGCGCTTCCCCACTTGCGGTCGCCAGCGTTTCGTCCGCCTGCTACGAGGCCGCCGCCAACCGATCAAACAACCGCCGCTATACAAGCGCCGTGATCGAATACACGACGAGGATCTGCGTTCGCCGAGCCCGATGGCTCCCCAACAGCCAAGCCGTAAACAAGAGAGCACCCTGCGCCCCCAGCAAAGCCAGGAGCGCAAACCAGCGTGAAAGGTAAAGAGCCATCCCCTCAAAGGTCGGGTACCAGCTCACAACCGAAAGCAAAATACTGTCGACCTCGGCGCCCCCCTGAAATTGACCACCTCTGCTCCAATAAACTTGACCAGATCACAAGCTGATCATGCCGCGTGGCATGCCGACGGGCGGGACCTTCCTCATCCGTGCCGCAGGCGCGTATATCGTGGAATAGGTTTAGGCACCGACGTTTTGCCCGCGCGGCCAGACCGAGCGCCACAAGCCCATGCTCGTCGGAGAGGCAGCGCCGTCGGGGCCGGTTGGTCGAAACGTTTTGGCGAGTAGGGCGGGTCAGTTCTTCACAAGTGCCGAAGCGCCGCGTTGGCGCATCACCGAGAGGGCCAAACCGTAGCGACCGCGCACACCCGTTTTTTCGAAAATGTGCTTTAAGTGAATTTTGACGGTGCCGGGACGGATCCCGAGTTCCCGCGCGATCTCCTTATTCTTCAATCCCTGCTCAACAAGCTCCATCACTTGTTGCTCCCGCGGAGTCAGCTCACTGCGCGCGTAGCGCTCTTGGCGGCCCGAGTGCCGGAAAATGGAATCGGCCATCCAACTGCTTCCGTTCGCGACCGAGCGCAGGCAAGCGATCACGGTTTCAGAATCGGAGGTCTTGCGCAAAATACCGCGCGCGCCGTTCTGAAGAAAGCGAAGTGACTCGGCTTCGGTAATCGAAACACCCCAGACGATCACCCCCGAATGGAGCGGAAGCGTCACCTTGGCATTGGCGAGCCATTCGAGAACCGATTGAATCCCTAAGGACTTATCAACCAACACGACGTTCGGACTCTGTTGTCGGGCGATTTCGGTGACGCCCGCAAGCGTTTCGGTGCGGCCGATAAATTCGAGATCTTCGCAACGGGCCAACAGGGCGCGAACACCTTCGGCGGTCACCGGTTGCGTCTCACAAAGCAGGACGGTCTTCTTAATTAGATTCTGTTCCATGTTCTTACCCCGCTAGTGGGGATTACTCCTCTTAAATTGGCATATCGACCGCCAGCGAGGGGGTATTAGGTCAAATAGGCGAGCCGTTCAATCAATTTGGCCTCATGCTTTTGCTGGGTTCCGCCGATCACTTCGTATAGGTGAATGGCGTTTGCCCAAGGACAACTGGCAAGTAATCGTAATTAGCCCCAGCCGGAAGTACGTAGTCGAGCTACTACCTCTGATCTCAAACGAAATGGCCAATGCGTCATTCGTTGAGCTGGGCGGTTATCCCACGACTCAAAATATTTCCGATCTACCGATGAACAGCTCGGCCAACCTCTGCTTCCTCGATGTGCCGAGTGATCGCCAACAGGCGCTGACGACGATTGCCGCCTTGGTCGGGCTGAAGGCCAATCTCCAAATCGTAGTTCTGGTCGAAGAAGCGGATCCGAATCTGATCCTGCAATGCTTGCGCCACGGAGCGCAGGAGTTTTTGACTAGGCCATTCACTCAGGAACAGTTGCAGCAGGTGCTCGAAAAGCTGAGCCGACAGCATCCGTCGATGAGCTCCGAACGCGGGAGGGTCACGGCGGTCATCCCGGCTAAGGGTGCCTGCGGTGCCACTACGCTTGCCGCGAACTTAGCGGCCCACCATAAGAAAATCAGCGGTGGGCGGGTGCTCCTCGCCGACCTCGACCCTCTCACCGGTACGATCTCGTTTCTTCTGAAATTGAAATCTACCTACAGCTTCATGGACGCTCTCCAGCACTCCGCCAGTCTAGACGCCGATCTTTGGAAGGGCCTCGTCACCCATAGCCAAGGCGTGGACGTACTTCTTCCGCCGGACAATCCGGTCGATAGTATTCACGGGCTCCAATCGGCCCTGCCGGTGATTGAGTTCGCCCGTCGCCTGTACGAACATGTGATCACCGACGTGGGGTCGATTTATGGCGATTGGACGGTTTCGATTGCCAAGGCCGCCGACGAAGTGCTGATCGTGTCGACCAACGAACTTCCCGCCCTGCAGGCGACCTCTCGCGGATTGCAGTACCTGGAAGGCGCTGGCGTGCAGAAGCACAAACTGAAACTCGTGATTAACCGCTTCAACAAAGAGGCCGGCCTCACGAAAGAGATGATTGAAATGGCTCTGCGTACGGATGTCTATCACTTGATGCCGAGTGACTATGAAACCGTGCAGCGGGCGCTGCTCGACGGCAAGGTGATCCCGACGTCCACGCCTTTTGGAAAAAGCGCCCTGGCGTTATCGCAGAATCTCCTCGGCAAAACCGGCAAAGAGCAGGATGCCCTAACAAAGAAATCGGCGACGGGCGGCGTCTTTTCAAACAGCCTGACCGGAATTTTCAAAGCATTCTCCCGCGGGTAGCTGATATCCTGGCGCTTGCTTCTTTTAGACGCCAACAACGCAATTTCCTATCTGCAGGGCCGGGGCTTCGAGGTGACCGGCGCGGTTCGCCCGCTCGGGGGCGGGGTGTCGAATACCGTACTGCTGGCCGAGACCGCTCGGGGGCGGATCGTTCTGAAGCAGGCGCTCGAGCAACTGAACGTAGCGGCGCTCTGGCGTTCGGACCCCGCACGGACGCTGCGGGAGGCCCGGGCGCTCGGCGACATCGCCGCCTGCCTGCCGCCCGGGGCCGCAGTTGCCGTCTTGTTCGTCGATGAACAAAATTATATTTACGCGATGGAAGCAGCCCCGCCAGAGGCAGCCGACTGGAAGACACTGCTGCTCGCTGGGGAAATCGAAACCGGAATCGGCGCAGCGGTGGGGGCTCTACTCGCCCAGCAAGTGCGGGCTACGGCAGGGGACAGTTGGCGGAAACGCTACGGGGATCAGCGGGTTTTCGACGAGTTGCGGCTCGACCCCTACTATCGCTACACCTCGCAACTACACCCCGACCTTGCCCCCCATTTTGTTCGTTCGATCGAACGTTGCCGGACCGAGGCGGTCAGCCTCGTCCACGGAGACTGGTCGCCCAAGAACATTCTGGTTTCCGCGGGCCGGCCGATGATCATCGACTACGAGGTGGTTCATTTCGGCGACCCCGCCTTCGACGCCGCGTTCTTACTCAACCACCTGTTGCTCAAGTCCATTCATCTGCCGCAGTGGAAAAGCCGCTACCGGGCGGTGGCCGAGGCGTTCTGGGAGAGCGCGCGGGGAGTGGTGGCGGGGGAGGGGGTAAAGACCCATCTCGGATGCCTGCTGCTCGCGCGAGTGGACGGGAAATCCCCGGCGGAGTACCTGAGCGCCGAACAGAAACCCATCGCGCGGGCCCTGGCTCGCGATATCCTTGAAAATCCGCCAGCGGAAATACTCGACGTGTGGAGCCGATGAGCCTGACCCTACAAAACCTGCGCGCCCTGGAGATTCTGGACTCCCGGGGTCGCCCCACTTTAGCCGTCGAGGCATGGCTAAGCGATGGCACGCGCGCCTCGGCCCAAGTGCCGTCCGGAGCCAGCACCGGCACCCACGAAGCGCACGAACGGCGTGACGGCAGCCCCCGTTTTGACGGCAAAGGGGTCCGCGACGTGGCCCGCGATGTGGCCGCCATTTTTCTGCCGGCGCTGCAGAATCTTCCGGCCGAGGATCAGCGAGCGCTCGACGCCCGGCTGATCGAAATCGACGGCACCCCGAACAAATCCCGCTACGGAGCCAACGCGACCCTGGGCATCTCCTGCGCCGTGGCGCGCGCCGTTTCGGTCGCCCGCCGCGAACCGCTCTTCCGCACGCTCTCGACCGGCACCCCGGTGCTCCCGGTCCCGATGATCAACATCCTTTCGGGCGGCCTCCATGCGGGTGGCAACTTAGAGTTCCAGGATTTTCTGATCGTGCCGCACGGCTTTTCGACGATGGCCGACGCGCTGGAAGCGGCCGTCCGTATCCACTCAACCGCCGGCGATATCCTCCGCCGGAGCGGTTACACCCTGACCGGGGTCGCCGACGAGGGCGGGTGGGGGCCGCTGCTGCCTTCAAACGAGGAGGCGTTGTTCCTGCTCACGATCGCCATTGGCGAGGCCGGCTATCTGCCCGGCGAACAGGTCTCGATCGCCCTGGACGTCGCCGCGACCCACTTCTATAAGGACGGCAAATATCACCTGGAAAGCGAAGGGCGGGAGTTGACGAGTAGCCAGATGGTGGATCTGCTGGCCCGCTGGTGCGCCAGTTTCCCGGTGATCTCGATTGAAGACGGCCTAGCCGAGGACGACTGGGACGGCTGGGCGGAACTGACCGAGCGTCTGCAAGCCATTCAACTCGTCGGCGACGACCTTTTCACGACTAACGTGACCCGCCTGCGCGAAGGCTTCAAGCGAAAAACAGCCAACGCGGTGCTCGTCAAAATGAACCAGATCGGTACGTTAACCGAGACGCTCGATGTCTGCGCACTCGCCCGCGAGATCGGCTATTCCGCGGTTGTTTCGGCCCGTAGCGGAGAGACCGAGGACTCGTTCCTGGCCGATCTGGCGGTCGCCTCCGGGGCGGGCCAGATCAAGATTGGATCCATCACCCGCTCCGAACGGCTAGCCAAATATAACCGTCTGCTCGAACTGGAAGCCTGGGAAGAATTGACCTTTCCGGGGTACACTGGGCCGACCAGAGCCAGCCAGCTGATGACGGACGAAGAGACAGTGGACGATTAAAGCTTATGCCCATTTCCCGCCGCACGGCCCTGACGCTCGCCGCTCCGTTCTTGAACCTACGCGCCCAGAACCAGAAGGATCGACCGAATATTCTGTGGATTTTAGGCGACGATTTGGGCCCCCAACTCGGCTGCTATGGCCACCCGCTGGTCCACACCCCCAACGCCGATCGGATTGCGGCGGAAGGTACCCGTTTCACCCATTGCTTTACCACCGCGCCGGTCTGTTCGCCGAGCCGTTCGGGTTGGAATACCGGCGTCTATCAAACGACGATTGGGGCCCACAACCACCGCAGCCATCGGCAGGACGGGTATCGGTTACCGGACGGGGTGAAGCTGATTTCGCACCGCATGAAGGAGGCCGGCTACTTCACGGCGAACATCAAGGAGCTAGCCCCTGGCATCAAGGTGCCGGGCAAGACCGACTTTAACTTCGACGCGGATAAGCCGTTCGACGGGACCCATTGGCGGCAGCGGGCCAAGGGCCAGCCGTTCTACGCCCAGCTCAATTTCACGGCCCCGCACAAGGGTCCGGTCTGGCCCGCCGCAAGGGCCCAGAAGAAGTTGATCGACCCAGCGAAGGTGGAACTTCCGCCCTACTATCCGGACCATCCGGTGGTTCGCGATGAGGTGGCCAACTACCTGGACGCGGTGAACTACTGGGATACCCAAGTGGGCGCGGCGATGGATTTGTTGAAAGAGGATGGATTGCTCGAAAACACGGCGATTTTCGTGTTCGGCGACAACGGCCGTTGTTTGATCCGCGGCAAGCAGTGGCTCTATGACCCGGGAACGCATGTGCCGCTGCTCGTCCGTTGGCCGGGGCATGTGAAGGCCGGAGCGGTCCGCAAAGATCCGACGATTTCGCTCGATATCACCGCGACCAGTCTGGCGATGGCCGGCATTGCCCGGCCGGCCCTGATGCACGGGCAGGATCTCTTCGGCAAGGCGAAGCCGCGGACGCAAATCTTCACCGCGCGCGATCGCTGCGATATGACCGTGGATCGGATTCGGGCCGTCCGGGATAGCCGCCATAAGCTGATTCGGAATTTCATGCCGGAGAAGCCGTATACGCAATTCAACGACTACATCACGAAGAGCTATCCGACGCAGCAGGTGATTAAGGATCTGCATGCGGCGGGGAAACTGAACGCGGTGCAGAGCCAATGGATGGCTCCGCGCAAGCCAGAAGTGGAGTTGTATGACCACCAGGCGGATCCGCACGAAGTGAAGAATCTCGCGCTGGAGCCGAAACACAAAGGCACCGTGGCTAAGCTTTCCGCCGCGCTGGACCGTTGGATTGTCGACAGCAACGACCAAGGTCGGACGCCGGAGCCGCCCGAGGTGATTGCACGGGAAGAGCCGCGGACTACTCGAAAAGATTAATGGTGCCGCGGCACTTCGCCGCCCCGCAGCCGCACAACACGATGTCAACGTCCTTGCCGAATCGGTAGTCGATGCTGAGCTCTTCGCCGGGCTCGATGTCGCGCAAACTCAAGT
>CANNLB010000042.1 GCA_947505565.1 Acidobacteriota bacterium
GTCTACATCCTCTCCAACTTCGACGCCCCCCGCTCCACCACCGCCTCCTGCCGCCGCACCCGCTCCAACACGCCCCTCCAGGCTCTCAACCTCCTCAACGACCCCGTCTTCCTCGAAGCCGCCGAACGCCTCGGCCAACGCGCCAAATCGATCGACGAGGCCTTCGAACTCGCTCTCCAGCGCCTTCCCACTCCCGCCGAACGAACCCGCCTCCAGCGCTTCGTCGCCGAGAACAACACTACGCTGATGGCCAGCATTCTCCTCAACCTCGACGAGTTCATCACCCGGGAATAAATCAACATGACCCACCGGCGAAAGTTCCTCCAATCCCTCGGCTCCGGCTTCGGCCTCGTTGCCCTCCAACATCTGCTCAACCAGGATGGCTACGGTGCCGCCGCGGTCGACCCCATGGCCCCACGGCCCCCCCAGTTCCCCGGGAAAGCAAAGCGCGTCATCTTCCTGTTCCAGGAAGGTGCCCCCAGCCAAATAGACCTGTTCGACCCCAAGCCCGAACTCCAAAAGTGGCACGGCAAAAGCCTCCCCCCGTCTCTCACGAAGGACCTCAAGCTCGCCTTCATCAAGCCCACCGCCACCATCCTCGGCAGCCCCCGGACCTTCCAAAAATACGGCCCCCAGGGCATGGACATCTCCGATCTCCTCCCCCACACCGCCTCCATCGCCGGCGACCTCTGTTTCGTCCGTTCGATGCACTCCGACCAGTTCAATCACCACCCCGGCCAGCTCAAACTCTTTACCGGCCACAACCAGGTCGGCCGCCCCGCCATGGGCTCCTGGGTCACCTACGGCCTCGGCTCGGAGTCGCAAAACCTCCCTGGCTTCGTCGTCCTCAGCTCTGGCTCCGGAGCCAGCGGAGGCTCCGATAATTTCTCCTCCGGCTTCCTGCCCACCACCTACACCGGAACCCCTTTCCGCAGCTCGGGCGACCCCATTCTCTATCTCAAAAACCCCGCCGGTATCGACGCAATCCAACAGCGAGCCCGCCTCGACGCCCTCCGTGATCTCAACGAAATGCGCCAGTCCGCCACCGGCGACGAAGAAATCGCCTCCCGCATCCACGCCTACGAACTCGCCTTCCGAATGCAGAGTTCCTCCCCCGAACTCCTCGACTTCTCAAAAGAGACTCAATCCACCAAAGACAGCTACGGCATCGGCCAGGAGGCCACCAACGCCTACGGCACCAACTGTCTCCTCGCCCGCCGCATGATCGAACGCGGCGTACGCTTCGTCATGCTCTCCCACGGCTCCTGGGACCACCACTCCGCCATCAACACCGGCCTGCCCAAGCTCTGCAAAACCACCGACCAACCCGTCGCCGCCCTCATCAGAGACCTCAAGCAGCGCGGTATGCTCGACGATACCCTCGTCGTCTGGGGCAGTGAATTCGGTCGAACTCCCATGTCCGAGTTCCGCCGCCCTGAAGACGCCGCCAACGCCGGACGCGATCACAACCCCAATGGCTACACGATGTGGATGTCCGGCGGAGGCATCAAAACCGGCCAAGTCATTGGGAAAACCGACGACTTCGGGCTCAACATCCTCGAGGATCTGGTCGACGTGAATGATCTCCAGGCGACCATGCTTCATCTGCTCGGCTTCGACCATACCCGCCTTACCTACCGCTTCATGGGCCGGGAGTTCCGCCTCACCGATGTCCATGGGACAGTTGTTCCAAAGATGCTCGCCTAGCCCGGCGATTTGCATGTCCGTAACCAATGTGAGAAACTTTCAATGCACTGCGTCGATAGTGTTGATTCCTAGACGTTTTGGCCTCTTTCCCGCAGTAGCGTTTAAAAGCAGTATCTAGCATTAGGAGATTTAGTAGTGAGAGAAAAAGGTGTAGTGAAATGGTTTAACGCCGCCAAGGGCTATGGCTTTATCCAGCGGTCCAGCGGTGAGGATGTATTTGTTCATTTCAGCGCGATTCAGATGAACGGATACCGGGCTCTTGAAGAAGGATCGGAGGTTGAGTTCGAAGTCAAGACAGGCCCCAAAGGCCTGCAGGCAGAGAACGTCTCGCGCGGTTAAGCCAAGTCTGCACGCACGACGAAATTCAAGACCGTCCCCCAATGGACGGTCTTTCGTGTTTTTGGGGAGGGAATTCAGCCCGCTCCAGCGCCCTCCCCGTATCCGCGCAGGTGCGTAGCTGAATCGCATTGCCGCCCAACAGGCCACCGCGGGCTGGCACTCAGTTTCATCCGCACCGAATCGATCAAGATGGTCGTATATCCGGTAACAACAAACCCCTCCGGATCACACATCCCGTCGGCCCAGTTCTCCCGCGTCCGCCATAAGCCGCCGCCACTGAATAACCGGGCGGGAGGTTCCCAGGCAGCCATTTTGAAAGACAATGATAGAGGATGCGCTTCTCTCTATTTTTCCTCCCCACCCTCCTGCTCGCCCAATCTGCCCCTCCCCCGGTCATCCTGATCAACGGCTACCAAACGCCGCCGTGCGAGAACGCCACCAGCCGCGAAACCTTCGGCCAACTCGAAGACAAGCTCCGCGCCTCCGGCCGACAAGTCATTTGGTTCAACAACTGCTCTGTCCCCGCCTCTACCTCCCTCCGCCCCACCATTGAAGAAATGGGCACCGCTCTCGGCCGACGCATCACTGAAACCGGCGCGCCGCAAGTCGACGTCATCGTCCACAGCATGGGTGGCCTCATCCTCCGCAGCTACCTCGCCGGCAAGCAAAACGCCGTCGCCATATTCACGCCCCCCGCCGACCCCCGCGTCCGCAAAGCCATCTTCCTCGGCACCCCACATTTCGGCATCGGCCTCGCCCAGGCCTTCACGAGCGTCGCCGATACAGACCCCCAAGTTCGCGCTCTCCTCCCCGGCAGCCGCTTCTTGTTCGACCTCGGCACATGGAACCAAGGCGCCGATAATCTCCGCGAAGTCGACGCCCTCTCCGTCGCCGGTGCCGCCAGCACGACGAGCGACGGTCTCGTCTCCCTTACCTCCGCCTCCATGCGTTTCCTCGCCGGCGAAGACCGCCTCCGCATCGTCCCCTACTGCCATACCAACAACGCCCTCCTCGCCCTCGTCACGGCCGGCTGCCGCCGCGCTCCCTACCTCGCCGACGTCGACTCCGACGATCATCTCTCCTGGCGCATCATCCGCTCATTCCTCGAAAACACGAGCGACTGGAAACAGCTCGGCACCAATCCCGAAGGCCCCCTCGCTGCCAACGGAGGCCTGCTTCTGAGCTATCAGGATCGCGAGGGCAAGGCTATCGATGCGACTACCAAAATCACCGCGGGAACCACCGACCTCGCCAAAGGCACCTACGCCTGGTCCAACGATTTCGTCCCCACCGGTCGGCAGGACGTGAAGATCACCGCCACCCCCGAAGCCACCTCGGCCGTTTCCATCACCGCCATCGGTTACAACGTCGCCGTCATCAAGATCGGCCCCCGCCTCGCCGCCGTCCTCCCCGCCGCCGGCCGCGTCCCCACCCTCAGCCGTGCTCCCGGCATGTTCGTCTCTCTTTACGGTGCCGAACTCGCCCCGAGCGCCGTCCAGGCCACCTCCTTGCCCCTGCCCATCCAGTTGAGCGGCGTCCGCGTCTTGGCCAACGGCATGCCCCTCGGACTCCAATTCGTCGGCCCCACCCAGATCAACGCGATCCTTCCGGAGACCGCCCGTGGCCTCGTCACGCTAGAAGTCCACAACGCCGCCGGAGCCCACCAGATCAACGTCCTCATCGAACCCGCCGCCCCCGCAATCTTCACGCAAAACGGTACCGGCTCGGGCGACGCAGCGGCCACCCAGGCCGTTTCCGGCTCTCTGATAACCTCCGACAGACCCGCCCGTCGTGGCGACGTCCTTACAATCTACGGGACCGGCCTCGGGGCCACCGAGAGCCGCGCCGGCCTCGCCTGGGCCGTCCTCTCCCCTATTGTCGAGATCGGAGGAGTCCGCCTCGCTCCGCTTTACGCCGGCCGCGCCCCCGGCTTCGCCGGCCTCGACCAAGTCAACTTCATCGTCCCCTCGGACGCTCCACGCGGCTCGACCGTCACCATCCGCCTCATCAGCAACGGCCGGGCCAGCAACGAGACCACCCTCGCCATCGACTAACCCGAATCACTCAACCACAGCGAAAACGAAAAGCTCCGGCCATCGTTCAATGTATTCGTAATCACCCCGAAATCCGGGTCGGTCAACGCAAATCCCGGCTCCGCAAACTGCGGCGAATTCGTCAGGTTGTGGCTCTCCGCCCGAAAACCTCACGTCCGCTCTTTGGCGAGCAACCAGTCGAACGTGAATCCCGCGTTCACATTCCGCACCGGCCCCCGACGAAACGTATTCCGACCCAGATTGCCCCGCTTCGCCCCGCGCGGCATGTATCGAAACGCGCTCCGCGGCAACCGTTGCCGCGATAGATCCGGGTGCGAGATCGACCCTCCAAGAATCGAAGGATCCAAAATATCCGATCGGTCCATTCTGCTCCCGTCCGCATTGCTAAACCCCGGCGCATCCGAACCCGACGTCACCTGGAACGGCGTCCACGATTTCGCGAGCGCCACGCCCGACAAACCCCACCGTCCTAACGAAGCCAGCCGCCAACGCGGCACTGCATCGTCACTCCGCAGTAGAAACGCCTGGGGCTGATCAAAGCGAGACCGACCCCGCAAATCGGCATGGACGCCATACTCGCTCTGCGACCGCGCACGAAAGCTGTCGAGGTCCTGCGCCGTACCAGTATAATCAGCTCCTTGGTCGATCGCCTTGCTAAACCAATAGGAGGCATCCAGTTTGAGCCCCTTTCAGCGCGGTACCGTCACCGTCGTTTTGAACGCGTCATAGAAGCCACGCGACATGCTCTCCACCTACCGAATCTCTCCCCTGTCAGATCGTTGCGCCGCGCTTCGATCGTCGCATTCTCGAGCGCGATCCCGGCTCAAGGATGCGCCCGGTTCGTGTAATTGTGGTGAAGCAACTTCTGACTCCGGCTCCCCGTATACCCAATCCGCCATTTGGCAAATGTCACTGACTCCAACTCGCAGGTAAAGTTATACAACTGTAGATATGGCGATACTAAATTCGGAGATTAGGAGGAAGTAACAGGCTTCGCGCTCCCCGGCAAACTCGGATCATAATTTGCAAATTGATCCAGCATGCTCACCCCCCTGAATCACAAATTTTCGATTCAGCGACTGACTGAACCGGATCTACTGAAACGTCACCGGGGAAATTCCACCATAGTGCAGTCCGTAGCCGACCCGCAGCAACCTATCCGTTACATAGAGCCAATGATCCGAATCCCGAAACCCACGCCGCACGTTGCCGACGGACTGAAAACAGCTAATCGGAATGCCCAGCCATAAGTTAGTAATCGCGTCCGCAGTCGGCGTGTTGTTAAAAGAAAGCTACGGGAGGTGAGCGTCGGATTCGAATTCTTTGAACTGATGGCGGTTGGTCTGAAAGCCAGCCGACCTCGTGATTCCCGCTCGTCCTCCGCAATTGCACCGCCGTCTTAAACGAATTCTGCGTCCGATTGATCGGAATCCCATTATTCGCATTCATCGAAGTTAGCGCCGTCGAGGGCGAAACCGTTCGATTCCATGCCAAACGCGCCTTCTGCGCCCGCGTCGTCCAGTTATCGATCGACTGCGGCGCGTTCAGATTCACCATCCGCGGATCGATATCCATCCGATTGGGTTGATCTTCGGATACGAGTCCAGAATCCGAACCACAATCGCTCGCAGCCGCGGGTCCACCGCCAGCGGCGCTGGTATGCTCCCGTTCACCACGCCGCGAGTGGCCTGCAGCGATCCGTCCCAAGTCAGCGAGGAGCCCCGCCAAAGCTTACCGCTCACCCCAACCGCAAAATCGTTATCTCGCGCCGGTTGCCCCTCCGACCTGAAAAACGCGCGCGCCAAAGTCAGGCTATTCAAATGGAGGCACCATAAGGACTCTCCACGCCGGCGTCGGGCCAAACTCGGCTCCGTAATAATTCCGGTCCCCCGAAAACTCTTGCACAAACGGAGCAGTGATCCTAACCCGCTGGTTCAGCTCCTTCTGCGCATTGTTGTCCACCACGTTCAACTGTACGTTTTCATTCCGCCCACTCTCGCCCGATTTCGAATCCGTCTACCCCAGCAAGTTCAGTTGCGTCCGCGCCTGCGGCGGCGCAGGCGGTTCTGCCACCGACTCCTCAACCGCCAGAGGCTTCTCTTTTCCCCGTTCCTGCCCGCAAGCCTGGCTCGCCAGCGCCAACCAAATCATCGATCGAAATATCGTCGTTTCAGCGGTGACCTTTACCGGCCCGTTCGATCGCGGAGCAGCACAGAACCTTAATGATAATGCACATCCTGATACCCTGAAAAGCGTGTCGCCTTCTTCTCGTAGAACATTTTTCACTACTACTGTTATCGCCGGAGCAGCCGTGGCCCAAACCAAACCTCTTCCCGACGTCGCCGTCATCGGCTCCGGAGTCTTCGGAGCCTGGACCGCCTTCATGCTCCGCAAGGCCGGAGCCACCGTCACCCTCATCGACCAGCACGGCCCCGCCAACAACCGCGCCAGCTCCGGCGGCGAATCCCGCATCACGCGCGCCGGTTACGGCCCCAAAGAGATCTACACCCGTTGGTCCATCGAAGCCCTCGCTATCTACAAAGACTTCTACGCCCAAACCGACCCCACCCTCTACAACGAAACCGGCTTCCTCTGGATGGGTCGTACCAACGACGACGCTTACATGATCGCTAACCTCTTGGCCTTCAAAAAGTTCGGTGTCAAACACGACGTCCTTTCGCGCGAAGAGATTGCCAAACGCTTTCCCGCCATCGGCATCGACGGTCTCGCCTGGGGTATCTTCGAGTACCACGCCGGCGGTCTCATGGCCCGCCGAGGCGTCGCCACCGTCGTCCGCCACCTCGTCAAGAACGGACTGCGTTACGAACAGGCCCGCGTTGTCCCACCCGCTCCGGCCGCGAAGATCTCGAGCGTCGCCGGGGTCAAGGCCGGCCAATTCGTCTTCGCGTGCGGGCCCTGGCTGCCCCAAGTCTTCCCCGATCTCCTCAAAGGCCGCATCCGCCCCACCCGCCAAGAGGTCTTCTACTTCGCCACTCCCCCCGGCGATCCCGCCTTCCGCGCTCCGCTCCTCCCCGCCTGGGTCGATCCCGGCGATACCATCTACGGCCTACCCGACCTCGAAAACCGCGGCTTCAAAATTGCGCCCGACGGTCACGGTCGCGAAGTCGATCCCGAAACGCAAGAACGGGTCGTGCCCCAAGCCTCGGTCGATAAAGTCCGCCTCTATCTCCAGAAGCGCTTCCCCAAACTCGCGCAAGCCCCTCTCGCGCAGGCCGAAGTCTGCCAATACGAAAACTCCGTCAACGGAGACTATCTGATTGACCGCCACCCCGAACACGATAACGTGTGGCTTCTGGGGGGCGGCAGCGGCCACGGCTACAAGCACGGGCCGGCTGTCGGCAACTACACCGCCAATCTAGTGCTTAACGGCGGAAGGACCGAAGACCTCTTTGCCCTCAAGACAAAGACACTCTACGATCCTTCCAACCGCAGTTCTACGATTCCCGGCAAGTGACTTAACCTCGCACCACACGAAGATTATTCGTCACCGAAAAGACGCCCGCCACGCCGTTCGCTTGGATAAACGCGATATTCTTGTCCATCTCTCGGTCCACGACACCTTCCAGCGTTACGTTGCCGTTCTTCACTATGATCCGGATCGAAGGATTCGCGCCCAAAGCGTAACGGTTCAATGTCGACTGTCCATAAACCGTCCGCGCTACCAATAACCGCAACCGGTCATCAAAAGGCGACAGCGGCAATACCTCAATCTCGTTCACAATCGTGGCGATACCCTCAATCCGGCGCAACCGATTCGCGGCATCGCTCTTCAGCACCGGCCGCACCGTTTGCCCGGTCAGCGTCACCGTGTCTCCCTCAATCCGGTAACTGAGGTTGTCAAAGATCCCCAGAAACGGCAGGGTGATCAACCCCCGGCGGACCTCATTCTGCAAGCGGTCCTGCGCCTTCGGAGTGTTCTCACTCGTCGACGCCGCCGGCAAGAGCATCGCTCCAGCCACCGCGGCGGTCATCATCATCTTTCCAATTTGGCGTTTCATTTTTACTGGCTCCTGCTATGAATACGCGGAGAACAGCGAAACGGTTTACACTCGGCTCTCAGATTTTACGAACCCTTTACAAATCCTATAGGCCTAACCGGTTCGCTCACAACTTCCGCGCCGGTCACGCCCAACTCTTCTGACAGCACCTGCAGCGACCGCGGCGAGTTCTCCAACTCCAGAATCACCGGGATCTCATCGCCGTGCCCCGCACCCAACTCTTTAAAGCGGCGCGCCGACGGCATCACCCGAGCCTCCAGCGTCCCCACCGCTTTGTTGAACGACTGGTTCGTCCGGTCCAGATTCTTCCGCAATTCGGTCAAATGCTCAGCCACCGTTCGCATCCGATCATAAAGCGTCTTCCCCAAATCCCGAATCTCCCGCGCATTGGCCGATAGCTTCTCTTGCTTCCAACCATACGCAATCGCCTTCAACAACGCGATCAACGTCGTCGGCGTCGCCAAAATCACCCGCCGTTCCACCCCAAACTCAATCAGCGACGGATCCTGCTCCAACGCCGCGCTAAAAAACGTCTCGCCCGGCAGAAAGGCCACCACAAACTCCGGCGACTGCGCAAACTGATCCCAATACTGCTTGGCGCTCAAACGCAGCAAATGCGCCCGCACCTGCTCTGCGTGCTGCTTCAACTTCGCCACCCGCGCCGACTCATCCACCGCATCGAGCGACTCCAAATACGCCGACAACGATACCTTCGAATCGATCACAATCTTGCGCTGGTTCGGCAATTGCACCACCAGATCCGGCCGCAAAGGTCCATCCTCAGTCTCCACCCGAGGTTGCTCTTCAAAGTCGCAATACTCCACCATCCCCGCCATCTCCACCACCCGCCGCAACTGCACCTCGCCCCAACGCCCCCGCGTCGCCGGCGTCCTCAGCGCATTCACCAAATTCTTCGTCTCCGCCTGCAAACCCTGTTGCGCCTTCAGCAAACTCGCTACCTGTTGAGAAATCGCGCCCACCACGCCCGACCGCTCTTTCTCAAACTCCACAATTCGCGTGTCCACCTTATCCAACTGCTCTTTCAGCG
>CANNLB010000043.1 GCA_947505565.1 Acidobacteriota bacterium
GGGCGTTCTGATGGGCGATTCGGTGAACGGGCGGGTGGTGATCGAAACGACTACCGATGGGGGAGCGACTTGGCTGCGGCGGGCGACTCCGCCGGCGTTGCCCGGGGAGGGCGGGTTTGCGGCCAGTGGGACGTGCCTGGTGGTGCGGGGCAAGCGCGAAATCTGGTTTGGGACGGGGGCGGCGCGGGTATTTTATTCTCGGGACGGGGGAGCGACCTGGACCGTATCGGAGACGCCGCTGCGTCAAGTTGAGAGTTCGGCGGGGATTTTCTCGATCGCGGTGGGGCCGGGCGGCGCGTTGCTCGCCGTGGGCGGCGACTATCGGAAGCCGGAACGGGCGACGCAGGTCCTTGCCGTTTCGAGCGACGCGGGAAAATCTTGGGAACCATCCTCTGGCCCCCGTGGCTTTCGTTCGGCGGCGATTTTTCTTTGCCCGAAGGTGGTGCTGACGGTGGGGACTTCGGGGGCGGACGTTAGCCGGGACGGCGGTCGGAGCTGGGAACCGGTGGAAGCGGTCGGCTACAACGCGATTCAGCCGGGGTGGGCCGTGGGACCCGAGGGCCGGATTGCCCGGGTGCTGGTGCCGTGATCCACCGGCGGCAGGCGACGCGCAATCGGACAGGTTGGACTTCGACGGTTCCGAACGAGTTGAGCGAGCTATTTATCGCCTTCAGCGCGTCCGCCGCCGGGCCCGTCCTTGATATTGGGGCGGCCTTCGGCGTGGCCACCATCCCCGCCCTGGCGGCCGGGGCGATCGTTCTGGCTAACGACAGCGACCCCGGCCATCTCGCCGAGCTTGCAGGGTTGACGCCGCCGGAGTTTCGACCGCGACTGCGACTGCTGCCCGGGCGCTTTCCAGGCGATCTCGAACTTCCGGCGCAGAGCCTGGCGGCGGTTCACGCCTCAAACGTCCTGCACTTTCTGACGAGCGGGGAGTTGGAGGCCGGGTTTCAGAAGATTGCCGATTGGCTCGAGCCGGGCGGGCGGCTTTTCGTGCAAGCCGGTACGCCTTATCAGCAGCCTTTCGCGGCGTTTGTGCCGGTTTACGAGGCTCGAGCGGCCACCGGAGAGGCCTGGCCGGGCTGGGTGGAAGACACGCGGGCAATTTCGACGCACAAGAAGCTGCACCAGATTCCGCAATCGCTGCATTTGCTGGACGAAGCAGTGCTTAGCCGCCTAGTGAGGTCGGCAGGACTGCGGATCGAACGTCTCTGGACTTATCGCCGTCACGATCTGCCGCGCAGTATGCACCTTGATGGGCGGGAGGGGGTCGCGCTGGTCGCTTATACTTGAGCAAGCACCCAACTTCAGAGGGATGCGCACCTATGCGGCACTTTGCAATTCGTTCGACACTCTTGATTGCGGCCTTTGCTTGTCAGCTCCTCGGCCAAACCTCCACTACCCAACTTTCTGGAACCGTAACGGATTCCACCGGCGCCACTGTTCCTGGCGCCACCGTCATCTCGACGAACGAAGCCACCGGCCTCACCTACAAACTCACCACGACAGATGCGGGCCTTTACGCGTTCCCCTCCATCCCGGTCGGGGCGTACACGCTTTCCGTTGAGAAAACTGGTTTCAAACGCTTCCAGCGAACAAAAATCGCGCTGCAAATCAACAGTCCCGCCAATGTCAATGCGACTCTGGACCTTGGCTCCGCCACAGAAACAATTCAAGTGGAAGCGACGGCCGAAGCGTTGCAGACAACGGGTGCTACGCTCGGTAATGTGATCGAGCGGAAGTCGATTGAAGCGCTGCCGCTGAATGGCCGCAACCCTCTCAATCTGCTGATTTATGAACCGGGCGTAGTACAACGCTCCGGCGGCACGATCAGCGTGAACGGCTCGCGGACCGGAGCGGTGAACGTGACGATCGACGGTATTGAGGCCAACGAGAGCACGAACCCGAATCCGGTGAACAACATTTTCCGACTGAATCCTGACAACGTGCAGGAGTTCAAGGTGACGACGTCGAACCCGTCGGCCGAGGAGGGACGTAACTCTGGGGCTAACGTTTCGGTGGCAACGCGAGGCGGCACGAACCAGTTCCACGGAACGGTGTTCGAGTTCTTTAGGAACACGGCGCTGAACGCGAATGAGACTTACTCCAAGGCCCAGGGGCTGGAGAAGCCGATTATCAAGCTGAACCAATATGGCTTCGAACTTGGCGGCCCGATCAAGAAGAACAAGACGTTTTTCTTTGGGTCGTGGCAGGGGCAGAAGGTGAACTTTGCGGACCCGGTCGACAAGGCCTTCGGCGAGTCGGTGGATCTTTACAACCAGATCGCGCTGACGGGCATTTTCCGTTACTTCGTGGTCGACCAGCGGAATCCGCTAACGGTGAATGGCCAACGGATCACGCAGAATACGCCTTTGCTGGTTAACCGCGCCACGGGCAACCTAGTGGCGGGCGTGCGCGACTGCGCGAGCCCGACCGACGCCAATTGCGTAGCGAGCTACAACATCTTCCAAAACGACCCGCTCCGCCGCGGCATCGACTCCGCCGTTAAGGGCGTCCTCGGTGCCTACCCGGCTCCGAACCAGTATTCGTCGGGCGATGGGCTGAACACCGGCAACTACGTCTTCAATACTCCGTTCCAGATTCGCGGACCGCAGTACCTCGGCCGCATCGATCATGTGATCAGCGACCGACACAATCTTTTTGGGCGCATCCTGGCGGCTGAGCAGAACACTCTCGGCGGCGATCCGTTGAACGGTCGTCCGCAGGTGCTTCCCGGCTTCCCGACCCGTGGCGAGGTATTCCGCCCGGCGTACAACGTCGCCGTCGGCCTGCGTAGCGTGTTGACGCCGCGTTTGGTGAACGAATTGACGCTGGGCTACTCCCGCTTCGACTTCCTGTTCACCCAGGGCGAGGCGAATCCAGCGTTTCCGAACACTCCGCGATTCACGTTCAACAATTCGGACGTCGACTACACGGCGACGCCGCGCACGCAGCGGGCGGTGAACACCTATCAGATCATCAACAACGTCACCTACATCGCAGGGGCGCACATAATGAAGTTTGGGGGCAACCTCCGCATTTATCAGCACAACGATCGTCGTGGCGACGTCGGCGGCGTGGCTCTGACGCCTGCCATCTCGCTTTCGCGGACTATTCGCCCGCCGGCCGGCTTTACCTTTCCGAGCTTGGCCACGGCCACTTCGCCGGGCATCGCTTCAAACGATCTGAACCGCCTGCAAGGCATGGTCAATGACCTGCTCGGCATTCCGGCGCAGCTTTCGCACAACTTCATCGGCGACTTGAAGAGCGATACTTTTCTGCCGTTCCAGACGGGCGACAAGACGGTTTCGCTATGGGCTCAGGGCCAGCGCACGAAGCAGTTCAACTTCTTCGCGCAGGACGACTTCAAGGTTCGTAAGAACATCTCGATCTCCTACGGTGTCCGCTGGGAGGTGAACCCTCCGCCCCGCGAGGCCGGGGGCCGTACGTACGTGCCGAACAAGAACATCGATGGCAGTGAAGGGCTCGTGACCTTCGTGCAAGCCGATCGCTGGTACAAAAACTGGAATCTGGGTGCCTTAGCCCCGCGCGTCGCTCTGACTTGGGCACCGGGCGGTTCTTCGAAGACGGTGATCCGCACCGGCTACACGATGGCGTTCGACCCGATCGCGACGTTCCAGGTAACCTCGGTCGCTTCGGCGGTACCGGGCCAGATCTACCGCTGCACGTCCTCAGTCGTTGGTGCGACGACGGCGGGCTGCGCCAGCGTGCCGGACGTGCGGCTGAGCCAGTTTCCGAACCAACTGCCGCCTCCGACGGCTAAGCCGTCCAGCCAGTTGACCCCTCCGCTGGCCACGCAGAATACGGCTCCTCCGGCGCGTATTTTCGACCCGAATCTGAAGCTGCCGGCGGTTCACATGTGGAACCTGACCGTGCAGCGGGACCTGGGCAAAAGCTACATCGGTAGCGTCGGCTACGTTGGCCGCCGCGGCACGCGGCTCTACCGGAGCTGGGACGTGAACCAAATCGACGCCAAGCCGATTCTGCCGAGCTTCCTGGCGATGCAACGCAACGTCGGGATCGGCGGCGGTTGCCGTCCGGACGGGACGCTGGCGAATGGCTCCGCGTGCGCCGGAGCGGTTACCGTTCCGTTGATCCAGCAGGGCATCATCACGAGCGCCTTCGCCAACTCGGCGGCTTCGATCACCGACCTCAGCCCTACGCAGAACGCGGCGGGTAACATGGCCGTCCGGATCGAGCAGACGACGCTGGCCGCCAAGCTGCGGCCCAACCAACAGTTTGCGCAGATCCTGCTGCTCGACAACGGAGCCGACTCCATCTACCACGGCCTGCAGACTACGCTTCGAAAGCGCTTCGATACGGCCGGGCTGCTGTTCAATCTCGGCTATACGTTTTCGAAGTCGATCGACAACCTTTCGACTGATCCGGTGGCGGCAACCACCGGAGGTGGGCTCAGCACTACCGCGGCCCGCACGCCGGCTGACGGACGAAACTACGATAACGAGCGCGCGCGAAGCGACTTCGATCAGCGGCACGTGTTGAACCTGAGCGGCATCTATGAACTGCCCGTGGGTAGGGGCAAGCCGCTGTTCCGGAACGCGAACCGGGTGGTGAATACGGTGATCGGGGGTTGGAGCGTGAACACGATCTACACCTACCAATCGGGTGAGCCGTTCACGGTTCGGTCGGGCTTCCTGACGGCGAACGGAACGGCGCAGAGCCGCGCTGCTCTGGCGCCAGGAGTGACCACTCTGCCGCAGGCCCGCTTGCAGAATAAGGCCGGGGTGATCGGTCCGGTGTTCTTTGCGGACGCCAGCCAGTTCGCCGCGCCCGCCCCGGGGCAACTCGGCATCGGTCGCAACGTGTTCCAGGGTCCTTCGTATTGGAACGTTGACCTTGGGATCTCGAAGGGCTTCCAGTTCAGCGAACGGTTCCGGCTGACCTTCCGTACTGAGATGTTCAACGCCCTGAACCATGCCAACTACCGGAACCCGCGCGATGCCTCAGTCGGCAGCCCGGCTATCAACTCGAACGTGTTCGCGCAGGCCTGCTGCGTGTCGCTTTCGACGGCGAGTTCTTCGACGACCAACCAGAACGGCGAAAGCTGGCGCGTTGTGCAGTTAGCGCTTAAGCTGGCGTTCTAGCCCAACACCGCTTCGGCATCGACACAGAGGGCGAGTCAATCGCCCTGCTGGGCCTAGGCTTGCCGAAACAGGCGGTGGACGACCGCTCGGCCGCCAAGCGATTTCAGACGTCAAGACGGCGGGGGCGACCGAACGCAGATAGCGCTTTCGATGCCGTTTCCGGCGAGATGGCGTCGGCTAAGGCGAGCACGGTAGGGTTGGCGAAGGGGACGCGGCCTTCGACGGACATGCTGGTCGGAGAGGTAGCAACGTCGGGGCCGGTTGGTGGTAAAGTTTTGGCGAGCAGGGCTCGTCAATTCTGCGCGAGTGCCGAAGATGGGCCCAGCTCGGCGGCGAGGGCACGGAGGGCCGAGGGCGTGCTTGTCGGGGTCTGGCTGCTGTATGGACACCGCTTGCAATGGGCGGTGGCGCCGGGATGTTTCAGGATCGGGGAGTAGGAACAGTAGCGGTCACAACGAAGGTTTCAGAGATCGGTGACGTGGTCTTCGACCGCCCTCGTCTGCACCCGGCCACCCACGATTGGGTAGGGATCAGCATCCTGTGACATGACCACACGCTAGCATGAAGGCCTAGGCCTTTTCGAGCACCTCAAAGGCGTCGCCACCGCAGATCCGCTCGATTTCGGCCTTGAATTCTTTGTCGGGACGGACGCGGAAAGGGACGTCCATCATGGCGATGAAGTCATACGGTTTTTCGAGTTTCAGCCGGACTTGCGCGTTGCCGGGCTTCCGTTCGAAGAGGGTTCGGAGCTCCGCGGCGGGGTCGATTCCGTTTGACTCGCGAATGCGGACACGGATCGCGATGATGCTCGGGAGCTTGACGAGCGCCTTGGCTAAGGGAACGAGTTCCTGGAGGCTGACCTTGGGCGCGGAGCCTTCTTCGGGCATCACCTTGCAAACGGCCATGACGGGGAGATCGTCGGTGAGGTACTGGTTCAGTTCCTCCATTTTGCTGGCGAAGCACATGGCTTCGAGGCTGCCCTTCTGGTCTTCCAGGCGCATGGCAGCCCAGAGTTCCCCCTTCTTATTCCGGCGCTTTTGAATGCCGGTGAGGATGCCGCAGAGCCGGACTTCTTCGTGCTTCTGACACGCGTCGAGTCCGTCGCTCGAGTGGGTTTGGAGTTCAGAGATTTTGTCGGCGAAGACGTCGAGGGGGTGCCCCGTGACATAGAAGCCGATCATCTCTTTTTCGCCGTTGAGTTTTTCGGTTTGGGACCAGTCCTTCACGTTGGGCAAGGGCTCGGCGGGCGCGTCCTCAGCCGGGCCCCCGAAGAGGTCGCCGAAGAGCCCGCCCTGGCCGCTGTCTTTATCCTTTTTCGTCCGCTGCCCATGGTCCATGGCGCGGTCAATCATCGCGAACAACTGGCTACGGGTGCCGTCGAGGCTATCCATCGCTCCAGCCTTGATGAGGGATTCGAGCGCCCGCTTGTTGACGGCGCCGACGTCGACACTTTCGCAGAAATTGAAGAAGCTTTTGAAATTGCCGACTTGTGCGCGAGCCGCGAGGATGGACTCGACGGCGCCCTGGCCGAGATTCTTGATGGCCCCAAGGCCGAAGCGAACGGCTTGGCCGTCGGGAGCGAAGCTGAGCAGGGAGGCGGCCACATCCGGGGGCAGAACCTTGATGCCCATATCCTTGCACTCGTTGATGTACTTGACGACCTTATCGGTGTTGCCCGTTTCCGAGGTGAGCAGGGCAGACATGAACTCGATCGTGTAGTGAGTTTTTAGATAAGCCGTGACCCAAGCCATGTAGGCATAGGCCGCCGAATGCGATTTATTGAAGCCGTAGCCGGCGAACTGGGCCATGAGATCGAAGAGCTTGTCGGCCTTCTTTGCGTTGTGACCGAGTTTTGACGAACCGCTCAAGAAGCGCTGTTTTTGCTCGGCCATGGCGGAGGCCTCTTTCTTGCCCATGGCGCGGCGCAGCAGGTCCGCTTCGCCGAGGCTGTAGCCGGCGATGACGTTCGAAATCTGCATGACCTGCTCTTGATAAACGATCACGCCGTAGGTCTCGCCGAGCAGGGGTTCGAGTTCCTTGAAGTCGAAAACAACCTCCTTCTTGCCGTGTTTGCGGGCGATGAAGTCGTCGATCATGCCGCCCTGAATAGGGCCGGGGCGGTACAGAGCGTTGAGGGCGCAGAGGTCCTCGATCCGCTCGGGTTTGGAGCGGCGGAGAATATCCTGCATGCCGGAGGATTCGAACTGGAAGACGCCGGAGGTTCGCCCTTTCCAGAAGATCTCTTCATATGTTTTCTGGTCGTCGAGGGGGATGTCTTCCATGACCAGTTTGACGCCGTGGATGGCCTCGATGAGCTTGAGGGAGTCGTCGACGATGGAGAGGGTGGTGAGACCCAGGAAGTCCATCTTCAAGAGGCCTAGTTTCTCCAGGCCCGACATGTCGTACTGCGTGACAATTTCGTCTTTGTTTGTTTTGTAGAGCGGGACGAGGTCGCGGAGGGGTTGGGGCGAAATGACGACGCCGGCGGCGTGGACGGAGGCGTTACGGGCCATGCCTTCGAGGCGCAGGGCGACCTCCATGACTTCCTTGACGCGGGGGTCGGCCTTGGCGGCCATATCGAAGCCGGGCTCTTGCGCGAAGGCGTCCTTGAGCTTGATGTTAAGCGTGGGCGGGACGAGCTTGGTGAGCTTGTCGACCTCGGCGAAGGTCATATCGAGCACGCGGCCGACGTCTTTGATGGCCGCTTTCGAACCCAGGGTTCCGAAGGTGATGATTTGGGCGACCTGTTCGCGGCCGTACTTTTCGGTGACGTATTGAATCACCTTGCCGCGGCCCTTCGGCTCGAAGTCGGTATCGATATCGGGCATCGAGACGCGTTCCGGATTGAGGAACCGTTCAAAGAGCAGGCCGTACTGGAGGGGGTCGATGTCGGTGATCTCCATGGCATAGGAGACGAGCGAGCCGGCGGCGGAGCCGCGCCCCGGGCCGACGGGAATGGACGATTGGCGGGCGTAGCGGATGAAGTCCCAGACGATGAGAAAGTAGCCGGAAAACTTCATCTGCTGGATCATCTTGATCTCGCGGCTGAGGCGTTCGGCGTAGGCCTCGAGGGGTTCGCGAAGGGTCCCTTTCTCGCGCATATGTTCCAGGCGGGGGCGGCGTTTTTCGAAGCCTTCGCGGCAGACATATTCGAAGTAGGTGTCGATCGAGTGCGTGGGCGGAACGTCGAACTTCGGGAAGGGCTCTTTCACCTTCTCGAGCGCGACTTTGCAGCGCATGGCGATTTCGTAGGGCGAGCGGAGGGCGGAAGGGTAGTCGCCGAAGATCTTCTCCATTTCGGCCTTCGACTTCATGTAGAACTCGGGCTGATCCCAGTGCATGCGGTTGGGATCGGACACGGTTTTGCCGGTCGAGATACACATGAAGAGTTCGTGGGCGCGGGCGTCATCCTTGCGCAGATAGTGCGAGTCGTTGGTGGCGACGAGGGGGATGCCCATCTCCGCCGAGAGGCGGGCGACTCCGGGGATGAGGCGTTTATCCTGCTCCAGACCGTGGTCTTGCAGTTCGAGGAAGAAGTTGTTTTGGCCGAAGATTTCGGTGTAGGTGCCAGCGAGATCGCGGGCTTTGGCGTAGTTGTCGCCGAGGAGCGCTTCGTTGAGATCGCCGCGGAGACAGGCCGAGAGGCAGATGATGCCTTTCGAATGCTGGGCGAGCAGATCCTTGTCGACGCGGGGCTTATAGTAGAAGCCTTCGAGGTAGCCGGTCGAGACCAGTTTGATGAGATTGCGGTAGCCTTCCTGGTTTTCGCAGAGCAGGACCAAGTGGTTGTAGCGATCGTTTTCGGTGCGGGACTTGTGGCCGTTCTGATTGACGTAGACCTCGCAGCCAAAAACGGGATGGATGCCTTTATCTTTGGCGGCGTTGTGAAACTCGACGGCGCCGAACATGTTGCCGTGGTCGGTCATGGCGACGGCGGGCTGTTCGAGCTCCGCGGTGAGCTTCATGAGCTGCTTGATTTCGCATGCGCCGTCGAGCAACG
>CANNLB010000044.1 GCA_947505565.1 Acidobacteriota bacterium
GTGCTGCCGCCTGCTGGGCAAAAGAGCTAGTCGTAACCACGGTAGCCGTGGCGAGAGAAAGAAGTCGATGTTTCCAATTCATGCGGAACCAATTATGGGCAAAAACCAGGACTCCAGAAATCCTGTTATCTATTCGTAACGAATGGCTTCGATCGGATCGAGCCGTGCGGCCTGTACTGCGGGGTAGATCCCGAACAGCAAACCGATACCGCAAGACACACCCAGCGCAACAACAATCGAGGAGGTCGTGACCACCGTGGACCAACCAGCGGCAGAAGCGATGATCTGCGAGAGTGTAACACCGAAAGCCACTCCGATCAATCCGCCCAATGTTGAGATTAATACAGCTTCGGTGAGGAACTGTCGCACAATGTCTTTCTGCTTGGCACCAATAGCGCGGCGAATTCCAATCTCGCGGGTCCTTTCCAGCACGGTCGCCAGCATGATGTTCATAATGCCAATACCGCCCACCAGCAGTGAGATCCCCGCGATACAAATCATAACAATACTAAAGATAAACCCCGTCCGGCGGCGTTGTTCGAGCAGCCCAGCAGGAACGGTGATGGCAAAGTCGCCCGCGTCTTTGTGCGTCGCGGTGAGAATCGCGTTAACGACGTTCGCGGTCTCAATCGAATCCGTACCGGTCGCCACTTTGATATACATCCCGTCTATCTCGTCCTTCAAATACGAGTTATTGTCTTCGAAACGGCGCATCACAGTGTTCAGCGGTGCAATCACCAGATTGTTTCCACTCGATACTTCGAGCCCTTCAACGCCGGAATCGGCAGTTGCCTGTTGGGCCAAAACGCCAATCACCTGGAGCCACGTATCGTTGATCTTGATGAACTTACCCACAGCGTTGTCGTAGCCTAACAGATTCACCTTTGCCAGTTCTCCCAGGACGCATACCGGAGCCGAACGAGCATCGTCCTCGTCGCTAAAGAACCGACCTTCGACGATCTTAAGGCTATTGATCTGCAGGTAGTTTGGTAGCACCCCGATCAGAATCGGAACTTCTGCCGACGTCTTTGGCAACACTTTTTGAGGCTTGAACCGCTTGCGAGGGGTCAACGCTTCAATGCCTTGCACATTTTCCTTGATGGAACGGAAATCACGGAACGTCATTCCCGGAGAGATCACTCGCCTCGCCTGTAATTCATTACGATCAACCGCTTCCTTCGACTCTATGATGATGTTATTCACACCCAACAGGTCGATGTAGCTCATCATTTCTTTCTGCGCGCCAGCCGTGATCGACAACATCGCCACCACCGCGCCTACGCCGAAGATCATGCCGAGCATGGTCAACCCGCTGCGGAGCTTGTGGACCAGCAAGCTGGCCAAACCCATCTTAATTTCAGGACCGATATCTGCGATTAACGACATTTTCCCTCTCCTCGGGACCTAAATCTTAGGACTTCCCACCCGGCAAAGCATTCATTGGGCCGGATGAACCGCCACCCTTGTCCTGCTTGCCCTTAGTTCCCGGCTTGGCCGTAGGATCCGTTAAGGCTACAACCTCATCCTTCTTCAGTCCTTCCGCGACGATGAGAGTCGAGTCACTCCGCTTCAACGGTTTAATCAGCCTTATCTCAAACTTTTCGTCTTTTTTCACGTAGACGACCAGCTTGCCTGCGTTTTCAAAGACAGCCTGTGCCGGAATGTTAATCGCGTTTGGAATCTTCTCGACGATGATTTCCACGTCGGCCAGCAAGCCCGGTCGTAAAAGTACGTCGAGTTGGGAATCCTGATCCGGAGGAGGGGGAAGCTTGGCGTTTTTGATGTCGGCTTCGCTAAACCGACCGCTGCCGCCACCCATTCCCCCCATACGGCCCTCGCCTCCGCCGCCCCGCCGACCGCCTCCGCGGCCTTCGCCGCCCGGCGCGCCACCAGCGGCAACCGCACCGTCCCCGGCCGGCTTTGCACCCGCCGTCGTTGGTCGTTGCGCGCCGGACTGCTTCATCACATCAGCCATCAATTTCTGCCGCTCTTCGGCGGAGAGGTCCTGCATACTCCGACCCTTCAATGCCTTCTGGATAGCGTCCCGCATCTTTGTACGATCCGCGTCCGACATCGCTGCGCCACCGGACCCGCCAGGTCCGCCCATTGTCATCGTCATCCGGCGCGGGCCATCGGCACCCGCCGCTCCCGGCGCGGCCATCCCCCAAGGCATGCCACCCGGCGCGCCGCCGGCGCCCATCGCGGCAGGCATACCGCCGCCAGCCATCATGGCGGCCATGCCACCGAATGAGGGCACCGGAGGCTTCTTCCGATTGGCGTCCGCGGTCGCTAAAATCTTTGCAACTTCTTCCGGCTTGGCGCCCAATGCCGTCAAAAGCTCGCGCATGTCGATCGAGAACACAACGTCAAATTTCTTCGCCGGGTCGCTCGACATCGCGTTGGCACTTGCCGTCGAGGACATCGATTTGATTTTGCCATCGAATTGTTTGCCCGGAACCGCATCGAGACGCAGAACCACCGCTTGGCCTTCATTCAGGTTTGCACGGTCCAACTCGCCTACCCGTCCCAGGACTTCGAGCTCAGAGAGGTCGAGAACATCCGCGATTGGCATACCTGGCTGCACCTGATCGCCTTCGCGTATATCCGGAATGTCAAATCCGACACCCATCCGGCTTGTCTGATTTTGCCGCACTGCAATCAACCCGCTCATCGGCGCCAAGACCTTCACCTGATTCAATCGGGCTCTCTCGCGGGCCATTTCAACCACTGCTTTCTGACGTTTTTCACGCAACACGGCCAATTCTGCTTCGGCCTGTTCCTGGCGTGACTTGATATCGCTTTCCAGCTGCTTCAATCGTCGCTTTGACTCTTCCAAATTGAGATCGTTGCGTTTGGCGTCAATCGGCGAAAGCAGCTCATTCCGCTTCACTTCGAGCTCAGATCGACGGACCGCGTAGCGAGCTCGCAATAACTCAACCTGATCCGAATTGTTCCGGATCGCCAAGTCGGCCTGGGACTTTTTAAACTGCTCATCAATTTGATCGATTTCGAGCTGTTTCTCTTCTAAACGGGATAACAGCTCAGCGTCGTCGAACTCGACGACGAGATCCTTATCCCGTGCGAACGATCCGATTTCGGCCAGCTTGGTCACCTGCACCGTACCGAACAAATTGGGGGCCGTTAACGTCGCCGAGCGGACGGCCCGCAATTCGCCCCGCGCGAAGGTCTTCACGATTATGTCGCTTTGCCGAACCTTCGTCGTCGCAATCAGCGACTGCCGTTGCGGCAATTGTTGGACGAATTGATAACTCGCCCATGCCGCACCCACCACCACCGCCAATATCACCAATCGAATCAGAAGCTTTTTCATATCGTTACGCCTACAGTTTTTTCGCGCGCTTGGCTGCTTCGTTCGGGTCTTCCATGGCGATCGTATCGCCCGGATTCAACCCTTTCAGAACGACCATGTCAGTTTCATTACGCTTGCCGACTTCGATCGTCCGGATCTCGAAACGCTCGCCCTTCTGAATCCACACCGCCGGTTTGCCCTTGTGCAGAAAGCTCGCCCGCGCCGGGATCAAAACCGTATCAGCCTCGCTCTCAATGATAATGTCTGCGCTGCTGCTCATTCCCGGACGCAACCGGGGATCCACTTTGCTTAGGGTCGCCCGGGCGGGAAAGGTCTTCTCCGTCAAACCCATGCCCTTCCAAATCACCGCCGCGATCGGGCTGATCCAGTCCAATTCGGCATTGAATTCCAATTCCGGGATCGCATCGACGCGCACGCGCAACTTTTGGCCCAACTGCAGTTTGCCCCGATCAACCTCATCGAGCTTAAGTTCCATACGCATCGACGTAAGATCGGGAATCTCCGCAATCGCTGCCCCGGTCCATGCCCGGTCGCCTTCTTTAAAGGGAGGCAGCGAGGATCCAAACGCTCCGGCCGTCCGGGTATTCGGAAGGATATTCAGGATCCCATCATTGGGTGCGACAATCGACATCTTCGAAAGATAGCTTTTGGCGCGATCGGTATCCCGCACCGTCTTGTCTTTCTTTTGGTCCAGGCGCTCCACTTCAGCCTCCTGGGTAATCTTGTGTGCCTTCACTGTCGTTTTGACTTGATCCAGGTCGCCCTCGGTCGTCGTCACATCGATCCGGTTCTTCTTGCCCTCAATGTCAGATAAGATTTCGGCCTTCGACGCTTCCAGCTTCGACCGTTCGACGTTGTACCCCGCCGTCATGAGGTTCATCCCATCCAATTCATTCACGATGCGATGCGACGCCTTTAATTGGACGATTTCTTTATCCACCGTCCGAACACTCGTGGCCTTATCCAGGTAGGTCTGTTCCTGCTGGGCACCGTCGAACTCAACAATGACATCGCCTTTCTTAACCGGCTTACCCGTTTCCGCCAAGCGGACGATGCGTGGGTCGGGAATCTGGGGCACGGACAGAGTAACCGAACGCGAGGATCGCACCTCGCCGCGAGTTTTCACCCCAATTACGAACTCGCCCTTCCGGACTTTGGCTACCGGCACTTCCACTTTTGTCGCCCCATTCTGGGTGTAGTAGTAATAGCCACCACCAGCGCAGGCGGCGAGCAGCAATCCAGTCATGATGTTGCGGCGCCGTAGCGAGCCTTCCGACTGGCCCAGACGAATCTTCGGCTTGATATCTTTTGTTGACATTGTTTTCGTCTCCGTTATCGCCGGACTAGCTCTTTTGTTCGCCTGGTGATGCCGGGGGCGGTTTGTCAAGCGCCACAACTTCACCCGACTTGACACCCGATTTGATCACCACGTGGGTAAAGCTAGCCAATCCCAGTTCGACCTCACGACGCTCCCATACTCCAGTCGCCGAGCGAACCGAGACGAATGCCTTTGAGCCCTCACCGCTTTGGCCCTGCACCGCTTCAATCGGAGCCACCGCCGCCAGCGCCTCTTCCTCGTCCAGAATCACGTCCGCGCTCACGCTGAGGTCGGGAATCACGCGGGGATCCATCCTCTCCAACCGAAACCGCACCAAAACGTCTTTTTTGAACTGCGCTCGCGAACCACCCGCCTTCGTAATCGCTCCGATGACGATCAACCGACCGGGCAACTCTAATCCAGGGAAAGCATCGAACCGCAACCTGGCTTTCTGGCCGATCCGCATGGACTGCACATCAGATTGATTCACGGTCGCATTCACGACCATCGACGACGGATCCACGATCTGCATGAACAGCATCCCAGGATTAACGGAGTCGCCCTGTTGAATCGCCCCGAACTCGGACCCCCGAAAGGTGTTCTGCATGACGACCAAACCTTCCATCGGAGCTTTGACGAGCATCTTGTCGGCGTTCGCCTCCGACCGTTTGTACTCCATCTTGGTGCTCTGCAACTCCAAATCCGCCGAGCGCACTTGCGCCTTTTCCCCGATGTCGAGGTACTTTCGCGCCTCCTGCAATTGCTTCAAGTTGGCCTTCGACTCTTCGAGGGCCAACCGGAGTCGCTCGCTATCAATCGCACTACGAACCTCAATCGTTTTGATGTCGAGCTCGGCCTTCTCAACGGCGTTTTTCGCCGCCAGCACCTGTTGCTCATAAGACTTCCGGGTAATCTGCAATTCCGCCGTCTGCTTGCGGAAATCAGCTTCGGCCTGCGTCACCGTGGACTTGAAATCGTCCAGGCGTTGCAGCATATACTGTCGATCAAATTCAGCCACGGTCTCGCCCTTCTTGGCCATCGAGCCGCCCTTCGCCAAAACCTGAAGCTGCAAACCAAATTCGCTGCCACCTCGACTTCCACTTCCACCGCCGCCACTCGGGGCGCCACCACCACCACTGCCGCCACTATACAGCGCGCCTGCCGTCGAGCCAATGCCCGAGCCGGCCGAGGACCGGGTCTGGGTAGCCCGCGGAGCCGCCACTGTCGTCGTCCGGCCAGACGCCGAACGCGCTGAACGTAAGCCTCCGCCTGCCGCCGCTGCGCCAGAGGTCGAGGCTACAGACGGTGCTCCGCCGCCGCTCGATTGATCGCTACCGCTCGCCGCTGAGCCGGAACCGCCGCTTCCCCCCGAGGAACTGCCACCGCCTCCTCCACCGCCGCCAGAAGTAGCCGTGCTCCCGCCACTTCCGCCCCCAGAGGATCGACCGCCACCACCCATCATCGCCATACCGCCGCCACCGGACACTTGCTGAGAGCCGCCCCCGCGGCCGCCGCGTAAAGAGGGAGCGATCAAGGAAGAGTACTTCTCCGCCGCCGTTACCCCGGTCAGGCGAATCGTCTTTTCCACGCGACCCTTATCCACCGTCGCGGTCCGAACAACGACCGCCGTCGCCGCCGCCTCAGCACTGTGCTGTTGGTTCTGCCAATACCAATACCCCGCACCCACCGCGCCAACCGCGAACAACATCCACACCCACGCTCGGCCCTTGCCGCGGCGGGGCTCCTCGGGCATCGAAACCTGGGGGGCTCCACTCGGAAGTGGGACTGCCGCCGGTGCAGGAAATTCGGGCAAGGCAGAGCTTGCCATAAATAAGGGGTTCGAATCCATCGGCTGAGACGACATAGGAGGGTGTTCCTTTATGGACTGCTACAACAGGTTAGACGAAATTTTACTCGAAAAGGTTATGCTACGCACCACCGGCACATTGAATTTCCTTATCCATTCATCGATGCCAAAAACTCAGCATTGCTTCGCGTTTTGCCCAGTTTGTCTTGCAATAGCTCCATTGACTCAACTGGGGACAATGGATTCAATACTTTACGAAGAACCCAGACCCGATTGAGCTCTTCTCGCTGGATTAGCAGCTCCTCTTTTCGCGTTCCGCTCTTGTTGATGTCAATCGCCGGGAAGACCCGTTTATCCACCAACTTCCGGTCCAGATGAACTTCCATGTTCCCGGTACCCTTAAATTCTTCGAAGATAACATCATCCATGCGAGACCCGGTATCGATCAGCGCCGTAGCGATAATCGTGAGCGAACCGCCCTCTTCGATGTTCCGAGCCGCCCCAAAAAACCGCTTCGGCCGCTGTAGCGCGTTCGAATCCACGCCGCCCGATAGGACCTTACCAGAAGGAGGAACCACCGTATTGTAGGCGCGGGCCAAACGAGTAATCGAGTCCAGGAGGATGACGACGTCCCGCTTATGCTCCACCAACCGCTTGGCCTTCTCAATCACCATTTCAGCCACTTGCACGTGACGCGCCGCCGGCTCGTCGAAGGTAGAGCTGATGACTTCGCCCTTCACGCTCCGCTGCATATCCGTCACTTCTTCGGGCCGTTCGTCGATCAAAAGCACGATCATCGTCACGTCGGGATGATTCGTCGTCAACGAGTTCGCAATCGCCTGCAACAACATCGTTTTGCCGGTCCGCGGGGGAGCAACAATTAAACCACGCTGCCCCTTCCCGATGGGAACCATTAAGTCCATCACCCGACCGGAGAAGTTCTCCTTAGTCGTTTCCAGCTTGATCCGTTCCTGCGGGTACAAGGGGGTCAGGTTGTCGAAAAATATCTTATTCCGCGCCTCTTCTGGCGGTTCAAAGTTAATCGCATCCACCTTGATGAGGGCAAAGTATCGCTCCCCTTCTTTGGGAGGCCGAATCTGGCCACTGATCGTATCCCCCGTACGGAGGTCGAAACGGCGGATCTGAGAGGGCGAAACGTAGACGTCGTCGGGACCCGGCAGGTAGTTGTACTCCGGGGCGCGCAGAAATCCGAACCCATCCGGCAGGCATTCCAAGACGCCTTCGGAAAAGATCAGCCCGCTCTTTTCGGCTTGGGCCTGAAGAATCTTGAAGATCAGTTCCTGCTTCCGCAAACCCGCTGCCCCAGCGACCCCGAACTCTTTGGCGATGCCATTCAGCTTTTGAATGTTCATCTCCTTCAGTTCGACGAGGTCAAGAGTATTCGGATCCCGTTTACTGGCTTCGGTTGACTCCGTGGAGCCGACCGGGGCCGCTGGCTTTTCCGCCTTCGCCACTCTAGGCTTAGTCTCCACCGGAAGCACTTCCGCTCCGGTCTCTTCCGGCGTCACCGGCTGGTTCGTTTCTTGATCGCTTGCCAAATTTCCCTCGCTCCCTGACCGCTGATGGCCGAGAAAGGCACCAGCTCAACCCCCGGAATCTCTTTCCGGATGGCCGCCAGGCCGTGATGCAGTTCGGATTGATTCAGTTTGTCTATTTTCGTTGCTACCACTAGGTAGCGTTTTTCATGATGTTCCAACCACTCCCGCAAAACGCGGTCGTGCTCCATCCAGCCACGTCTGCCGTCGAGCAGCAGAATACAAAGGCCTAAACTTTGACGACTCAGCAGGTAGGTCTCGATCATCGCCTGCCAAGCGTTTTTGATTTCTAGGGGAACTTTTGCGAAGCCGTAACCAGGAAGATCGGCGAAGATAATGTCTCCACCAATGCGGAAGAAGTTGATCGACTGTGTTCGGCCCGGTGATGAACTGGTGAAAGCAAGCTTTTTCGTGCCCGCCAGACAGTTCAACAGACTGGACTTTCCCACGTTACTGCGGCCCAGGAAGGCAAACTCCGGGGTGCTACCCTTTGGATATTGCTCTGGGATGGTTGTACTTAGTATAAACTCTGCGGTGGGTTTGGTGGGGGGCACTACGGTTTTGGGAAGGGAGAGGGTAGGAAGGAGGGGCGGCCTCGCAGCGCGAGAGGCCGAAAACCGCCCCAACTCGGTTAATGAGTAATGTCGTCCGAGCCCACAGGGGTTTCGGACTGGCTGGCTGACGCAGGGGCAATCGACAACGGAGTGACCTCCCGCTCAAGAGCTATCTTCAACACCTCATCCATGCTTTCCACAAAGTTCAACTTCATCTCTTTGCGAATGATTTCAGGGATGTCGTGCAGATCCTTCTCGTTGTCTTTCGGCAAAACCAATTCAAAAATACCCTGGCGATGAGCCGCAAGCATTTTTTCCTTTAAGCCGCCAATCGGTAGAACTTTCCCACGTACCGTGATTTCGCCCGTCATGGCCAAATCGCCGCGTACCGGGATGTTCGTCAACGCGCTGCACATGCTCGTCGCAATCGTAATGCCGGCCGACGGACCATCTTTCGGGATCGCGCCTTCCGGAACATGCAAGTGGATGTCGAGGTTCCGATAGAAGTCCCGCGCCAAGCCGAGCGACGCCGCTCGACTCCGCACGTAACTCATC
>CANNLB010000045.1 GCA_947505565.1 Acidobacteriota bacterium
GTGGAAATGGCGGTCTGAAGCGAGCTTACCTCCTGCACCTGCCGCAAATGTTTTGATGATTTGGCCGCAAAGCACTGAGAGGGGCAGGGTTGTGTTGCGGCCGCGCAGTCACACGTCGCACGCACCCCTCGCCCCCGCCTGCCGCTGCCCCTGTTAAGGTAGTCAAGGTGATTCCGCGCCAATTCGACGCGAATCGGCTGATGGCGCCCAAACAGATTCCTAAAGATATCGCGATGATTCGCGAAGAGGAACTTCCCCCTCCGATGGGTGGCGTTCCTGGTGGTGTTCCTGGTGGTGTTCCCGGCGGCGTCGCCGGTGGTATCATCGGTGGCATCATTGGTGGTGTGCCGAGCGCAGCACCTCCCCCCCCTCCTCCTCCGAAAGAGGTTCCGAAGCCGAAACCGACCGGCCCGATTCGCGTGGGCGGTAACGTTCAAGCGGCTAACCTGATTCGGCAAATAAAGCCCAACTATCCTCCGCTGGCCAAACAGGCCCGCATTCAAGGGGTGGTTCGCTTCAATGCCGTTATCTCTAAGGATGGAACGATTCAGAACTTGCAGATGATGAGTGGTCATCCTCTGCTTGTTCCTTCCGCTACCGAAGCCGTCCGGCAATGGGTTTACAAACCCACTTTGCTGAACGGAGAAGCGGTAGAGGTGCAGACTCAGATTGACGTGAATTTTACGTTAAGCAACTAACCGCCCACTGGGTGGTGAGACGTCAGGCAGTGTGGTCTTTTAAGGATACCTTCCAACTCTCGGGTGAGAAGGTATCAGCCCCGCCTCGGCGGGGCAATTACGGCCGGTTTTCCGGCTCCCCTATTTTTAAATTTCAACTCGCAGGAGATTAGCATGATTGTTTCTACGCAGGTATGGGCGTTGTTCCTTATCCTAGAAGGCGGCGTATCGTTTGACCTCGTTGATATGTGGGGTCAGATGGGATTGCTCGCACAGGCAGTCGTCGTGACGTTGTTCATCATGTCGGCTTGGTCGATCGGAGTTATGATCGATCGCTTGATTGCCTTTAACGCCGCACGGCAACAGAGTCGCGCATTCGCCCCGGCTGTGGCCGGCGCGCTTCGCGAAGGTAAGCTGGACGAAGCGATCAAGATCGCTGATCGTTACAAGAAGTCGCACTTGGCCAAGGTCGTCGTCGCTGGGCTCCAAGAATTCCAGGCCCACAATCAAGGCGACATCTCGGGCGAGACCATCGAAGCTTCCCGCCGCGCTCTTGAACGCGCTGAAGCCATCGTACAGGCCGAAATGAAGCGTGGCGTTAGCGCCCTCGCCACCATCGGATCCACCGGTCCCTTCGTCGGTCTATTCGGAACCGTCATCGGCATCATCAATGCGTTCAAGGGCATCGCCTCGGAGAAGTCAACCGGTCTCGGCGCCGTTGCCGGCGGTATCTCGGAAGCGCTGGTCACCACCGCCTTCGGTCTGTTCGTCGCCATCCCGGCCGTTATGATGTTTAACTACTTCGCCAGCCGTCTGGAAGCCTTCAACGTCGAAATGGGTAACTCCTCCTCCGAACTGCTTGATTATTTCATCAAGCGTTCCAACCGCGCCGTAAAGCACTAATCGGCTCGCTCGTTCCGTCCTGAGTTGAATTGAAGCCCGACCGGACATTACCGGTCGGGGTCTCATGAAGGAGATCTAACCATGTCGATGGTCATTGGACAATCAAAGAGAAAAAAGGTCGCCCAGAAGGGCGCCGTGTCGGACATTAACGTCACCCCTCTCGTCGATGTTATGCTCGTCATGCTCATCATTTTCATGGTCATCACCCCGATGCTCACCAAGGGTATTTCCGTTGAATTGGTCAAAACTAAGAACCCCATTGCCATGCAAGCCGCCGACAAAGAGGACGCTATCCTCGTCTCGGTAAGCAAAGACGGCAAGGTCTATCTTGGTAGCGATCAGTTTCCTGATCTACCCACGCTGGGAACCAAGGTGAAAGATCAGCTTACGAACAAAGTCGACAAAACCGTCTACCTCAAATGCGACTCGCGCGCCCGCTACGAGCGGGTGGTCGAAGTGCTGGATAACCTCCGGGCGTTCCAGGTAGATCAAATCGGTTTGTTGACCGAACAGATCAAGGAAGGCATGGCGTCTACAACGGCCCCTGCCGGAATGTAACGCAAGTCATTCATTTCTCGAAGGAGCATTCCTATGTCCATGGCAACAGGCGGCGGCGGCGGTGGGCCGCAAGCCGATATCAATATGACTCCCCTCATCGACGTGTTGCTCGTGCTGCTGATCATTTTTATGGTCATCACACCGCTCGTGCCGAAGGGTCTGGATGCGCTCGTCCCGCAGCCTCCGCCGAAGGATCAGCCGCCTCCCCCTCCCCAGGAAGATCGCACCGTGGTGATCATCATCGCGAAGGACAAAACCATCAAGCTTAACAGCGAAGATGTCCTGGAGCAGAATTTGGAAGCGCGCTTGAAGAAGGTGTTTTCAACCCGCGCTGAACGCGTCGTCTTTGTCAAAGGCGATCCCGATCTTGAATTTCAATACGTTGCCCGAGCGATTGACATCGCCAAAGGCGCTGGCATTGATAAGGTTGGTTTGATGACTCCGAAGATGGAACAGGGACAATAGGAGAAACCCGCGTATGATCAAAACTCTCCTTCCCCTAGTCGCCTGCGGTATCCTCTTATTCTCGGCTACCGGGTGCCAACAGCTTAGAGCTCGCGATCACCTGAATAAGGGTGTTCGGGCCTACAAGGGGGCTAAGTACCCCGAAGCCGTGAAGTCCTTCCAAGAGGCGGTCGATCTCGATCCCGAGTTCGCTACCGCTCGGCTCTATCTGGCAACCGCCTACATGAGCCAATGGATCCCCGGGGCTGAATCGCCCGAAAATACAAAGTTCGCGACCGCTGCCTACGATAACTTTCAAAAGGTTCTTGAGAAAGATCCCAACGACAAACTCGCCATCGCTTCCATCGCTTCTCTCTATTACAATCAGAAGAAGTTCCAGGAAGCCAAGGAGTGGAACGAGCGCTTGTTAAAGGTCGACTCGCAGAACAAAGAAGCGCTTTACACTCTCGGAGTTATCGCTTGGGGTAAGGCCTACCCGGTTCGCGGTGAAGCCCGCGCTAAGCTGAGCATGAAACCGGAAGATCCCGGTCCCCTGAAAGATAAAAAGGTTCGCGCGGAAGTTCGCGAAAAGAACTTCACCATGGTTCAGGACGGTCTGAAACAACTCGAAGCTGCCGTTAAGGTAGATCCCGATTATGACGACGCCTACGCTTATCTCAACTTGATGCATCGGGAACTGGCTGATATTTCCGATAATCCAGAAGAGTATAAGAAAGAACTCGACTTGGCCGATAACTACGTCCAGAAAGCACTCGAAGCGAAAAAGCGGAAAGCTGAAGCGCTCGAGAAGAAAGCTGGTGGCGGCATTATCCAAGACGCACCGAAGTAATAGTTGTTTTTATGGATGACCGGCTGGTCTCATCGCGTGTACTCTGAATGAAAGGGGTCTCGTCTTGAGTCAGCCGGTTATTCTGTCTAGTCCCGTTGATCCCGTCTTGGCGGCGCGCTTCGAGGAACTCGTAGTTAAGTACGCCAAGTTGCGTCCGCAAGAAAGCCTCGTCTCCCTTCTCCAAGCCTTTGAGTACGCGGCCCTGCACCACACCGGCCAAACTCGTTCCTCCGGCGAGTCTTATATGGCTCACCCCCTCGAAGTGGCCCATATCCTCTGTGATATGTCGATGGATCTGGTGTGTCTTGAAACCGGTCTGCTTCACGACACGGTTGAAGACACGGTGGTTACCGTGGAAGATGTGCGTAAGCGCTTCGGCAACGATGTCGCTCGGTGTGTTGACGGCGTGACGAAACTGGCCAAGCTGAACTTTTACTCCCGCGAGGAGCGCCAGGCCGAAAGCGTGCGGAAAATGTTGCTGGCCATGGTCAACGACATCCGTGTCGTCATGGTGAAGCTGGCGGATCGACTCCATAACATGCGGACCATGGGCTCATTAAGCCGCGAGCGCCAGGAACGGATCTCCCAGGAAACGCTGGAAATTTACGCCCCCATCGCTCACCGCCTCGGTATGGGCAAGATGCGCTCCGAACTCGAAGATCTCGGCTTTCGCCATTTGGACCCGGCTGCTTTTGCGGAAGTGAACGAGGCCATCGAGTCCCGCCGTAAAGTGACCGGGGACGCCCTCGAAGAGATTCGTCACGCCGTCGAACTCAAACTCGCCCGGGAAAATATTCCAGCTCGCATCGAAGCCAGGCTGAAGCGTCCGTTCAGCGTCTACCAAAAACTCAAACGGCAGAAAATCAGCATCGAGCAGGTTTACGATCTACTGGCCATCCGAATCGTCACCGACTGCGTGAAGAACTGCTACGGCGCGCTTGGCACCATCCACGGCGAGTGGACCCCCATCCCGGGCCGCATCAAAGACTTCATAGCTATTCCCAGGCCCAATCTCTACCAGTCGCTCCATACCTCGGTCATCGGTCCCGGCGGCCAAGCCTTCGAAGTGCAGATTCGGACCGAGGAGATGCATCGTATCGCCGAAGAAGGCATCGCGGCGCATTGGAAGTACAAAGAGGGCACTAAAGGCGCCCAATCGGACGAGCAGCAGGTGGCTTGGCTGCGGCAGCTGGTCGAATGGCAGCAGGATGTCCATGACCCCGGTGAGTTCATGTCGACGCTCAAGGTAGACCTCTACCCGGAAGAGGTCTACTCCTTCACGCCCCGCGGGAAGGTCATCATCCTGCCCCGCGGCGCCTCACCCGTCGACTTCGCCTACGCCATCCATTCCGACGTCGGTCACCTCTGCGTCGGAGCCAAGGTGAACGGCCGCATCGTCCCCCTGAAGTATGAGCTCAAGAACGGTGACGTGGTCGACATCCTCACCCAGCAAGGCCACGTCCCCTCCAAGGATTGGCTCAACTTCGTCAAAACCTCGAAAGCGCGTAATCGTATTAAGCACGTCGTCAATACCACCGAGCGCGCTAAGGCCGTCGAGATCGGCGAAAAACATCTCGAAAAAGAGGCTCGCCGTCTCGGCGTTCAATGGAAGAAAATCCCCAAGGAACACCTCGAAAAAGTCGCCCACGATTACGGCTTCGGCAAAATGGAGGACCTCCACGCTGCCCTCGGCTACGGCAAGTTCTCTCCCCGTCAAGTGCTCCTACAACTCGCTCCGGAACAGGTCGCCGCCGCTGAAGCCCTCGAAGTCGCCCCCGCCGCTTCCCCCGCCGTCCCCCCCAGCAACGTCAACGATAAAGACCTCATCCTCAAGGTTCGCGGGGTCGACGATATCATGGTCTACCGGGCCAAGTGCTGCAACCCCATCCGTGGCGAGTCCATCGTGGGATACATCACCCGCGGTAAGGGCGTCGCCGTTCACTCGGTAAACTGTACCAACGTACAAAACCTCATGTACGAAGTCGAACGTAAAATCGAAGTTGAATGGGCGAAAGCCGTTACCGAATCCTTCCTGGTCAAGCTCGTCATCTACACCGACGACCGACCCGGAATGCTCAATCAGCTAACCAGTGCGCTCTTCAACGAAGGCACCAATATTCGCACGTTGGAAGCCCAGCCCGACGCCTCCCGAAGCGACGGCAGCGCCCTCGTCAACGTCGCCATCGACGTCAAAGATAAAAAACAACTCGAACGGATCGTCTCCTCCCTGCGTCGCATCAGTGGCGTGCGGGACGTCGAACGCTCGCAATCCAGCACATGAACCCTGAACACATCGCCATATCAAAGTCCAAAGGAATCGAAATCGATTGGGAGGGAGGAGAGCATTCCAGCTTCCCCGTCGAACTCTTGCGCGCCGAATGCCCCTGCGCCACCTGTACCGGAGCTCACGGAACTGAACCCCAGAAATGGACTCCCGAGCCGAACCCGTTCCAGATGTATAAGCCCCGCATCGCTATGGAGACCGTGGAGTCGGTCGGCAACTACGCCATCCGCATCCATTGGAATGACGGTCACAAAACCGGCATCTACTCCTTCGACCATCTCTTCAAAATCCGCCCCCTGGCCGCGACGCAATCCTAGTCCGGCAGCGTCTCTGCCATTTCGGCCAATAGGTCCCTCTCGCTGTCCGTGAACCGAGCCTTAACGCGCGGAGAGTGCAGTAATGCCTTCCGCTCATCCGGCTCCAGGTTACGCAGTCTCGCCAGCATCCGACGACCTTCCCCCCGCTTGTCCTCCGGCATCGTCTCGGAAAACTTCCGGAATAGGCCTCGAACCGTCCCCTGCTGCTCTGGCGTCAAGGTGCGAAAGCTCTCGAGCGATCCCTCGAGCCGCTTCTTCTGCTCCGCGTCCAGTCGATTCCACCGCTCCAGCCGTTGTTCAAACATCCGCCGTCGCGCCGGGGGCATGCTTCGCAAAATACGCCCCCGTTCTTCGCCTGTCATATGACGAAACTTTTCAATCACCATCGCCTGCGCCCGCGGCGGCTGAATCAATTCTTTACGCAACTCCTTAGCCTGGCGTTGCGGATCGGCGGCTAACGCTCCAGCAAGTAAACCTAGGATCAGAAGCAACCGTGTCGTCATAACCGATTGTCCTCCTTGGCCTCGGCGGTAGGCTCTAACTGCCGTAACATCTCCATATCCTCAAGCGCACGGTCCGCCTGCTCCAACTCCTGTGCCTCAATCTTCACCGTTGGCAACGTCAAGTCCGGACGCCCCGGATTTTGCAGGTAAATCCCCACCACCAGCGTGAAGCAGGCCACGCCCATCGATAAAACCGGTTCCCAGCCGATATCGCCCGATAGCCACCGCCGCACCGGAGCCATCCATCGCTCCCACGCCGACCCCCGCTCTTCCGCCGCAATCCGCGCAAACAGCGTCGCGTCAAATCCCTCCGAAATCGGCTCCGGCGCCCAATCGTCGAGTGCCGACCAAACGCGCTTCTGCTGCTCGGCCAATGCGAAACACTCCGCGCACACCGCCACGTGTTGCTCCATCAATTCCGTCCGCTCTGCGTCCAACATGTGCGCACAGTATGACAGGAGAACATCCGCGTTCCCGCTCTGTAAAGGACAACTCATTGTTTTGGGATTCATCGTATTTCCTCCTCTAAGCCGCCCATATGTGCCAATTTCGCCCGCAAACCCTCGTAGGCGCGGAACAACAAACTCTTTACCGCCGACTCGGAGCACTCCAGCGCCGTCGCGATGTGCGAATACTCCATCTCTTCGTATTTATGCATCAATACCGCCGCCCGCTGCTTGGCCGGCAGATTTTGAATCGCTTGCCGAATCTCTACAAACTTCGATTCCCGAACGAGGGTCTGCTCAATCGTCGGTCCAAGCGAGGCAACCTGCCGACCCATCCCTTCGCTGACTTCCTCATCTAGGCTCTCCTGATTGCGTTCGTGCCGACGATCCCGAATATGATTTAACGCCAAATGGCTCGCAATCCGGTACAGCCACGTCGTGAATTTTGCCGTCGGCTCATAGTTGGCCCGGCTCCGATATACCCGCAAAAAAACTTCCTGCGCCAACTCCTCCGCCACCGCCTGATTCAAAATCATTCGTTGCAGAAAGTGGATCACCGGACCCCGATACTTCTCGAGCAGCACCGCGAAGCTTTGGGTATCTCCTTCGCGAACCCGCAACATCAGCTCCGCGTCGCGTTCGATAGTGGCCACCGCCATCATAGTGCTTGGAACCCGATCGTTTCTGAAATGTTGCGGACTCATTAACTACATTATTAAAGTTCCCCGCCCAACTCCCGTTCCATCAACTCCCGCAGCGCATCGTGAGGGCTCTTTCCTTGACTGAAAATTGCGTGCATCGTCTCCGCAATCGGCATCGACACCCGCTGACGTCGCGCTAACTCCACCGCCGAGTAAGTGTTCTCCACCCCTTCCGCCACCATATGCATGCCTTCCTGAATCTCCTGCAGGGTCCTTCCCCTCGCTAACTCTAACCCCACACGACGATTCCGACTCAAATCCCCCGTACACGTCAAGATCAGATCCCCTAAACCCGCCAGACCCATCAGCGTCGGTGCCTGCGCCCCCAGCGAGACCGACAAACGAGTCAACTCCGCCATCCCGCGGGTCAGCAATCCTGCCATCGCATTCGAACCCAATCCCAGCCCACTGCATACCCCCGCCGCAATCGCGATCACATTCTTCAGCGCCCCGCCCAACTCCGTCCCAATCGGGTCGTTGTTCGTGTAAATCCGAAACGTAGGCCCGGCGAACTCGCGCTGCACCCGCCCCGCCAACGCCAAATCCACCGCACTCGCCGCCACTAGCGTCGGCTCCCCCCGCGCTAACTCTTTCGCAAACGAAGGCCCGCTCAATACGGCCAACTGCGGCGCAAACTTGGTCCCCACCACCGCCCCGATCACCTCACTCATCCGCAACGAAGTGCCCCGCTCAATCCCTTTCGTCGCGCTCACAATCGGTGCCGATGGCGGCAGATAAGGTAACGCGCTCGTGAACACAGCCCGCACGTGCATCGACGGCACCGCCCCCAAAACCAAGTTCGCTCCCCCCAAAGCCCCTTCTAAACTGGAAGTCACCCGCACATTCGGCGGCAACCGGCTCCCCTCCAAATACTTCGGGTTCTCCCGCGTCGTCTCCATCAGCTCGGCTAACTCTCGCTCGAACGACCACAAGACAACCCGCTCATACCGTGGCGCCAACACCATCGCTAGCGCCGTCCCGTAACTACCCGCGCCCAAAATCGTTAACTGGCTCAAAGTTTGTTCTCCGTCCCCGCCCGCAGGCGGGTGATGTTACCCCGGTGCCGCCAAATAATAAACCAACCACCCACCAAGGCCGCCCCCCAAATCCACGGCGACGAATGATCAATCATCCAAATCGCGAAAGGCACCAGCGCCGCCCCCAAAATCGATCCTAACGACACATACCGCGTCCGCCAAACGATCGCCAGGAACACGATCGTAATCGCCAACATCGGCAGCGGAGCCAGATAAAAGAACGCCCCTACAAAACTCGCTACCGCCTTGCCCCCTGCAAATTTCAGAAACACGGGAAACGCGTGGCCCAGGATCACCGCCAACCCAGCCAACGCCAAAAACATCGGCTCCCCGGATCCGAAACGCGCCATTAACCAAACCGCCAGCCACC
>CANNLB010000046.1 GCA_947505565.1 Acidobacteriota bacterium
AGGCGGCTTCCTCGGCCTCGACAACATCGGCGTCTTCGATCGCTCCGCCCCCCTGCCCACCGGGGGCATCATCGAACAGTCCGACGGCACCAGCTGGATGGCCATGTACTGCCTGAACATGCTGACTCTGGCCCTCGACCTGGCGGAACACAATCGCGCCTACGAAGACATCGCCAGTAAGTTCTTCGAACACTTTCTGTACATCGCCAGCGCCATGAATAAGCCCGGCAAGGATAGCCTATGGGACGAACAGGACGGTTTCTATTACGACCTCCTTCGTGTGCCCGACCGCGAACCGTTCCGGATGCGCATCCGCAGCATGGTGGGCCTCATTCCGCTGTTCGCCGTCACGACGATCGACGCGACGCAAATCGCCAATCTCCACGGCTTTCGCCACCGGATGCAATGGTTCATGCGCCACCGCCCGGACCTTTGCCACAACGTCGCGTCCCTGTTTGAACGCGGCCAACAAGAGCGCGTCCTCCTCTCGGTCGTCACCCCGGACAAACTGCGCCGCATTCTCCGACGAATGGTGGACCCCAACGAATTCCTCTCCGAACACGGCGTCCGCGCCTTGTCGAAGTTCCATCAGGACAGCCCCTTCGAACTCCGAGTGAACCAGGAGACCTATCGCGTCAGCTACGAACCCGCCGAATCGACCACCGGCCTGTTCGGCGGTAACTCCAACTGGCGTGGTCCTATCTGGTTCCCCGTCAACTACCTCATCATCGAATCGCTCCAAAAATTTCATTTCTACTTCGGGGATAACTTCACTGTCGAATACCCCCTCGGGTCCGGTGACCAGGTTAACCTTTGGGAGCTCGCCACTGCGCTCTCCCACCGACTTTCAAACATTTTCAAGCAGGATCACACCGGGCGCCGACCCGTCTTCGGCCCCTATTCAAAGCACCAGAGCGATCCCCACTTCCGCGATCATCTGCTATTTTTCGAATACTTCAACGGCGATACCGGCGAAGGTCTCGGTGCCAGCCACCAAACCGGCTGGACTGCCCTCATCGCCAAATTAATCGCTCAAAACGGGGAATAATGCGTTACTTCGTCTTCTTACTCGCGGCCGGCTTGGCCGCTCAACCACAGCACGGCGTCCGGCCCGCCCGCCTGATCGTCAAAGGGACGATGGTCGTTGAAGGCACCGGCACCCCGGCCCAGGGGCCGCTCGATATCACCATCGAGAACGGCGTCATCACCCAGATCGCCCGCGGGTCCCAATCCCGCCCCGGCGACGTCGAAATTGACGCCCGCGGGAAGTACGTGCTGCCCGGCTTCATCAACATGCACGGGCACCTGCATCAGGAACGCGGCGGCGTCCCGATGGACCCGAACTACGTTCTGAAACTCTGGCTCGCCTGCGGCATCACCACCGTCCGCGACGTCGGCAGTAACCTGCAGTTCACCCTCGATACGAAGGCGAAATCCGCCCGCGGCGAAGTCGTCGCCCCGCGTCTCTTCGCCTACCCCGTCCTCGGACGCCCCGGCTCTCCCGAGGCCGCCGTCAACCGCGTCAAAGAGCTAAAATCCCGCGGCGTCGACGGCATGAAGATCGTCGGCGCCTGGCGAAACACCTTCGATGCCGCAGCGAAGGAAGCGAAATCCTCCGGCTTACCCATCGCCATCCACATCGGCGTCGAAGAGACGACCGCCGACGACGCCATCCGCAATAAAGTCGCCACCATCGAGCACTGGTACGGCATCCCCGACGCCGCCCTCGCTGCTGGCGTACAGAACTTCCCGTCCACTTACAACTACACGAACGAGGCCGACCGCTTCCGCTCCGCCGGCCGCCTCTGGCGCGAAGCCGACCCCAAGAAACTCGCCGCCGTCCTCGACGGCATGATCGCCAACAACGTTGCCTGGAACCCGACCCTCGAAATCTACGAAGCCTCCCGCGACCTCCAACGCGCCCAGAATCAGCCGTGGTTCAAGGACTACCTCCACCCCGTCCTCGCGGCCTTCTTCGAACCCAACCTCGCCAACCACGGCAGCTACTTCATCAACTGGTCTTCCACCGACGAAACTTACTGGAAAGAAAACTTCCGTCTCTGGCTCGCCGCCGTCCGTGATTTCGAAGCTCGCGGCGGCACCATCACGATGGGCGAGGACGCCGGCTACATCTACCAGATGTACGGCTTCGGCATGCTCCGCAACTTTGAGCTTCACCAGGAGGCCGGCTTCCACCCGCTGCGCATCATTAAGCACGCCACCGTCAACGGAGCCAAGGTGCTCGGCGCCGAAGGCACCATCGGCCGCGTCCGCGCCGGCTGGGCCGCCGACCTCGTCATCGTCAACGGCAACCCGCTCGAAGACTTCAAAATCCTCTACCCTGTCACCCCCAACGCCGGCACCAAAACCGGCATCGAATGGACCATCAAGGCCGGCTTCCCTTACCACGTCCCCCGGCTTTTGACTGAAGTGAAAGCCCTCGTCGACCAAGCACGTAAACCATGAATCCGGCTCCTCCCCTCCTCTACGCTCCCGGCGCGTTAGCCCAGGTCGGCCCCCTCGCCCACAGCCTCGGCTTCCGTCATACGCTCATCGTCGCCGACCATGGCATGGACAATGCGGGGCACATCTCCTGTCTCATCGCCACGCTCTCGGCCGCCGGCGTCCAAGCCACCCCTTGGCGTAACTTCGGGGCCAACCCCGATGCGGCCATGATCGAACACGGCCGCGAGTTCGCCTCGCACCTCCAGATCGATTCGATCATCGGCCTCGGCGGCGGCAGCTCTCTCGACGCCGCCAAGGGCATCAACTTCGTGCTCACTAACGGCGGCACCATGAAGGACTACTGGGGCTACGGCAAGGCCGCCCGGCCCCTGCTCCCGATGATCGGCATCCCCTCGACCACCGGCACCGGCAGCGAGGCGCAGTCTTACGCTCTCATCAGCGACCCCGTCACCCACGTCAAAATGGCCTGCGGAGATCCCACGGCGTCCTTCCGCTACGCCGTCCTCGATCCCCTCCTCACCCTCTCCCAGCCCCTCCACGTCCGCGCCGCCGCCGGCTACGACGCCATCAGCCACGCCGTCGAAACCCTCGTCACGACGAAGCGAACTCCCGCTTCTCAACTCTTCTCCCGCCAAGCCTGGCACCTGCTCCATCGCAGCTACGCCGCCCCGGCGTCGCTCGAATCGAACGCCGACCTCCAACTCGGTGCCTGGTTCGCCGGCTGCGCCATCGAAGCCTCCATGCTCGGCGCAGCCCACGCCTGCGCCAACCCGCTCACCGCCCGCTACGGCATCACCCACGGCGTCGCCATCGCCATCATGCTCCCGCACGTCGTCCGCTGGAACGACGCGCCCGAATACGCCGAACTTCACGCTCATCTCGCCGACCGCCTCGCCGAACTCGCCGGCGGCCTCGCACTGCCAATCCGCGCCTACGACGTCCCGGCCAGCGCCCTACCCCAACTCGCGGAGGATGCGGCCCAGCAATGGACCGGTCGTCACAACCCCCGGCCCTTCGATGCGGCCGCCGCCCTGGAGCTATACCAATGCGCCTTCTAATCTGTCTCTTCCTATCGACCGCCCTCTTCGCCGAATGGCCCCAGTTCCGCGGCAACCCAGCCCTCACCGGCGTCGCCGACTCCGGTGCCCCGCCCGCCCAATTAAAACTCCTCTGGACCTGGGAAGGCGGCGAACAGTTCGAGTCCTCGCCCATCATCGCCGGCGGCGTTGTCTATATCGGCTCCGGCGCGGGTGACCTGCTCGCGATCGACCTCTCGACTGGAAAGACCAAATGGAAGTACAAAGCCGGCAGCGAAATCGGCGAATCCACCCCAGCCATCGCCAACGGCATCGTCTACGTCGGCGACCTCAAAGGCGTCCTGCACGCCGTCAATGCCGCCGATGGCAAAGGCCTTTGGACCTATCCCACCGGCACCGAAATCAAGTCCTCTCCCATCGTCCATGCCGACAAAGTGTTGATCGGCAGCTACGACCAAAGCCTCTACGCGCTCAATGCCAAGACCGGCAAACTCGCCTGGAAGTACGAGACCACCGGCCCCGTCCACGCCACCCCCGCCGTCAAAGACGGCATCGCCTACATCGCCGGCTGCGATGAACACTTCCGCGCCATCCGCATCGCCGACGGCAAAGAGATCTTCCAGGTCTCCAGCGGCGCCTACACCGGCGCCAGCCCCGCCCTCGCCGGCAACATGGCCTACTTCGGCACCTTCGGCAACGAAGTCTACAGCGTCGATATGGTCGCCAAGAAAATCATTTGGCGCTACGAACACCCGGTCCGCAAGTTCCCGTTCTATTCCAGCGCTACGCTAATCGACGGCAAAGTCATCCTCGGTGGCCGAGACAAAATGGTCCATGCCATCGATGCCAAAACCGGTAAAGTCGCGTGGATCTTCAATACCCGCAGCCGCGTCGAATCCAGCCCCGCCGCCGCCGCCGGCCGCGTCTACATCGGCTCGAACGATGGGCGCTTCTACGTGCTCGAAGCCGCCACCGGCAAAAAACTGTGGGAGTACGAAGCCGGTGCCGCCGTATCCAGCAGCCCGGCCATCAGCGACGGCAAAGTGGTAATTGCCGCGCAGGATGGCCGGGTCTACTGTTTCGGCGCCTAACCTAGAACAACAACTTCAACGCAACCTGGGTCTGACGCGGCGGGTTCGCCGTCCCCGTCACCCGACCAAACTGCGCATTTCCCACCGTCGTATTCGGCGAACCGAACACCGGGTGGTTGCTCATGTTGAAGCTCTCCCCGCGCAGTTCGAGTGAAACCCGCTCACTCTTCAGCCGGAAGCGCTTGAACACCGACAAGTCCACATTTTCAATGAAGTCACTGCGCAGGTTCGGATGCATACGGCCCATATTGCCGAACGTGTACTGCGCCGGCAAAGTGAACGCAGCCGTATCGAACCAACGGTCCAGGCTCGGCGAATCGAGTTGCGCGTTCTTCCCTGTCGAATCCGGCCGCTGGCCGCCGCCGAACGAGAAACTGGTGTTGCCGGTCGTGCCCATTTGCAGCGGCGAACCGCTGTTCAGAGTCATAATTCCGTTCACCTGCCATTGGCCCAGCACGGCATTCATGAAGCCATTCCATTGCGCCCCGAACTGCTTTCCCTTGCCGAACGGTAGTTCGTAGGTATAGCTCGTCACCAGCCGGTGACGGTAGTCATACGGCGAGATCGAACGGTCGCAAGCGCGGCAATTGAAGTCCCGCCAACCGGCCGAATCCCAAGAGTTGTCGCCGCCGTCAGAGATCAGCTTCGACCAGGAGTAGGAGACGACCGCCAAGCCGTTCTGCGAGAACCGCTTTTCGAACTTCGCCTGCAAGCTGTGGAAGTTCGAGTTACCCCACGACGCGCCAGAATACGACACGCCCGGAATATGCGGGAACGGCGTCAAAAGCTGACCCCGTTGCACGGTCCGCGTCGACATCGCCCCAATTGGGATGATCCCGAAAAACGGATTCGGCACCGTGTCGAGCAACCCGGCATCGGGCCGGATCAGGTTCGTTGCCAACTGGTCCATCTGGAAACCAATCGGTAGATTCGTCCCTTTGTTGCCGGCATAGGCCACTTCAAGCACCGTTCCACGGCCAAAATCATGACCGATCGAGGCGTTCCACTGCGAGTTATACGGCGTCGTCATCGTGTTCGGCACCGGCGACCCAACGCCCTGTCCGAGCGAGGCGAGCAAGCCGTTCGTCGAGCCTTCTACCTGCAGCACTCCGTTCGGGAACGGGTTCCGCAGTAAGTCGGTCGGGGTAACACCATCCACCGACGTCACCCAAGGCGTCGACGCCCGGAACGGGGCCGTGCCGTAGTTGTTCGCGCCATACGGAGCCGCGGTGTAGAAGATCCCCGCACCCGCGCGAAACACCGTCTTCGGCGTGATTTGATACGCGATGCCCAGCCGCGGCGCGATCTTTCCCCACTCAATCGGCTTCAGCGTCCGTCTTCCCAAACCCTTATCCGAGAACAACCAACCGCCCTTCAGATCCAGGCCAGTCCGCTGAGCCAGCGGGCTCGTCACCGTCGGATCAAACACGCCAAACCGATCGTGCCGCTCCGTCACCGCCGATTCAAAATCCCAACGGATGCCCATATTAATCGTCAGTTTCCGCGAAACCTTCCAATCGTCCTGCAAATAGAAGCCGTAGCTCTTGCTGCCCAACGCCGGTCGAATGCCGTTCACTACGCTGCCGCTCGCCCCGGTGCCCAACAGGAACGATGCATAGCCGAAGCCACCCACCGCGTTGACCACGCGCGGGTCCGGACCAGCCGTCATCGACCGATTGAACGAGAAATTCAAACTCCACGGTGCCTGCGAATGGTTCACGTAGTTGCCGCGAATTTCGGTGCCCGTCTTGAGGGTATGGCTCCCGTAAACCTTCGAAAGCGTGCCGACGAAAGTATGCGACTGGTTTGCCGACCGAAAGTTCCAGTGGTGCAGCAAACCCGGCATCGTCATCTCTTCCACACCAAATTCCGGAAACGCCAATAAGTCAGCGCCCGCTTCCACCGTCGACGGCAATCCGAGGGACGAAGGCTTGAAGCCCAGATTATCGCTCGACCGATCCAGAATCGAACGAGCGAAGCCGTACCGCACACTCAACAAAGTCGTCGGGCTAATCGTCCAGCTGTAGTCGAGCGCTACGTTCTGCTGCCGCTCTTTATTCGAAAAACACCCGCCGTCCGGACAACCGGGCCCTTCCCAGAGCTTCGGCGCAGCATTCCGATTGTTAAAGATCGTGTACCGCATGAAAATTCTTTGCTGGTCGTTAAAGTTATGATCCACCTTGGTCGTCGCCCGGTCCACATTGGTCGGCGCTTTCCCTTGGAAGAAGAAATTGTTCTGGTTCGTAAACGCCTGTCCAGCCAGGTTCGGCCGCGGGCCGTAGAACTTTTGCGCATTCGCCGCCACGGGGTCGAACCGTGAAACCGGAATGCGGTTCCCGGCAAAAGGAGTCCGCAAAAACTGCCCTGGTCGATTCGGGTCCGCCGCCGTCGTGAACGGATCATAGATCGCTCGCAGTTGCCCGGCGCTGTTCAGCGTCTTCGAAAAATCGCCCCCCAGCTGTTCGTTAGTCGGCAGTGTCATGAACTGGGTCCGCGCCGCCAACTGGCGACGGCCCTCATAGACCATGAAGAAGAACGACTTGTTCTTACCGTCATAAACCTTCGGAATCACCACCGGACCACCCAGGCTCGCCCCGTATTCGTTCCGTTGGAACGAACCCAGCTTCTGGCCGCTCGCGTTGGCAAACCAGTTGTTCGCATCCAGCTTCGAATTCCGGAAGAACTCAAACATGCTGCCATGCAACGTGTTGGTTCCCGACTTGGTCGCGATCGTCAAAACGCCGCCACCCGACCGCCCGTATTCCGCCGAGTACGAGTTCGTCTGAATCCGAAACTCCTCAACGCCCTCAACGGACGGAACCGCGCTGTTGGCATTCATGTTGTTCGTATTCGCGTTCATCGTCACCGGAACGCCGTCCATCATAATCGCGTTCGAAGAGTCGCGGCCGCCGTTCACCGTGAACCGGCCAATCGACTCGAAGCCTTCACCGATACCACCATTGCCACCGCCGGGCCGGAAGCCCATCACGCCGGGAGTCAGCGTCGCCAACGCGAAAACGTTCCGCCCGTTCAACGGCAGGTCAATAATCCGCTTGTTCTCCACCACGCCGCTCAGCGTCGCCGAGGTCGTATCGATCACCTGCGCCGCACTCGAAATCGTCACCGATTCCGTCAAACTGCCAATCTGTAGCGACACGTTGATCGTCGCTTTCTGCTGCGTCGCAATCGGCAAGGACTCGACGAGAAAGCTCCGAAAACCAGCCTTCTCCGCGCGCACTTTGTAACGACCGGGCGGCACCGGCGTAACTAGGTAAAACCCGGCATCATTCGAAGTCGACCGCAAATTCACGTTGCGATCAAGATCAGTAACTACAATACTCGTGCCGGCCACCGCGGCGCCCGAGGCGTCGGTGACCAAACCGGAAATCGTCCCCGCCACAGTTTGAGCCGCGGCGTTGGTAGTCCATAGACTACTCAGTAGCGACATGGCTAAGGCCGTTCGAACACAGAACAGTTTCATTAATCCTCAATTATCGACGGAGAGCGGAAGCTCCCCTATACGGGTAACACTATCACAAAAGGCCCGCAATCTCAAGCGCTCAAGCGCTCGCTCGCTCGCGCGCGGGAGCACCCTACTTTCTCGATCCAAACGTAATTGTCGCCCGAGTAAACTCCGGCTCCGTTTTCAATGATGATGGCCAAACCCTGCTTCTCGTCGTTCTTCGAAGCGATCAACAGAACCTGCGATCCTTCCGGCAATGTCGCCAGCTTCCAGTCGAACCATTGAGCCTTAATCTGCTCCTCAGACCAAGCCTTCACCTTCCCGAACTCCTCCTTCACCTCGAGCATCATCGTCCCACCATTCTCCTTCGCCGTCTGCGAACTCAGCTTGGCCCCCGGGTAGATCGGCACCCAATGCGGAATCTCCGCATCAACGTTCGCAACCACCTGAATCCTACCGTCCTCGCTGCTCATCTCGAGCTAGCCATTCTTCAAATCGTCCAGAGAAACCGTCACCGTCCTGCCCGTTTCTTTGTCCTTGATCGTTACCTTCCCCGTCCCCTCGTCCACCCCCAGCACCTCCAAGTTCGGATTCGCCATCGCGGCAATCTTCGCCATCATCGCCACCGGGTTATTGGCCGCCTGTCTGGCGAAAAACGCCCCCGTCCCCACCACCGCAACCCCCGCCAGCACTAACACTTTTGGTCGGGTTCGGCGGCGGCATCGGCGGCTGTTGATACTGTGGGTTAACTCCCCTGCATTCTGCCACAGGCTATGGGAATAGAATAAGGGAATGCGCAGGCTGCTCTTGTTCCTGTCCATCGCCGCTGGAGCGATGGCTCAATCGCCGGTCGATTTCTCAAAAGATGTCGAGCCAATCTTGAAACGTTCTTGCCTCGGTTGCCCCGGCCCCGCCGTCCAGACCAATGGCCTCCCGTTC
>CANNLB010000047.1 GCA_947505565.1 Acidobacteriota bacterium
CAAAGCACGGTGTTGGCAGGGGTGAAGGAGCAGGAACCTCGTTGGAAGACCTGCACGGGGTTGGTGGACTCTACGTTAGGAGATGCTTTGGGAGAAGCATTTGTGAAGAAGCACTTTCCGCAGGTGGCGAAAACGCGGATGATGGAGCTCGTGGAGAATCTGCGGGTGACTTTACGGATGCAGTTGGATGGATCGGCGTGGATGGAAGCGGAGACGAAGAAGGCGGCAATAGAGAAGTTGAATGCGTTTCAGGCGAAAATCGGGTTCGCGGATCGGTGGCAGAATTATCGGACGGTGAAGATTGACCGGGGGAATTTGTTTGGGAGTATCGAGTCGGCGAGTAAGTTCTCGCGGTCATACAACTTGGGGAAGATCGGGAAGCCGCTCGACCGAAATGATTGGGGAATGACGCCTCCGACGGTGAATGCCTACTACAATCCGCTGAAGAACGAGATTGCGTTTCCGGCGGGGATTTTGCAGCCACCGATGTTTGACTTGGAGGCGGACGATGCGGTGAACTATGGGGCGATTGGGGCGGTGATTGGGCACGAGATGGGCCATGGGTTTGACGATCAGGGTTCGAAGTTTGCGGCGAGCGGGGATTTGCGGAACTGGTGGACACCGGAGGATAGGAAGAAATTTGAGGCGCGGGCGGAGTGTGTGATCAATCAATTCAACACGTTGGATGTGGGGGAGGGGTTACGGCACAACGGTCGGCTGGTGGTCGGGGAGGCGTTGGGCGATTTGGGTGGATTGAAGTTGGCGTACCGCGGGTATAAGCGGGCGTTGGGGGGGAGGGAGGCGCCGGTGATTGATGGGTATACAGGTGATCAGCGGTTTTTTCTGGCTTTTGCGCGAGTTTGGGCGACGCAGTTGCGCCCAGAAGCGAAGCGGTTGCGGTTGACGACGGATCCGCATCCGCTGGGGCGTTTCCGGGCGATTGGGACGTTGCAGAACATGCCGGAGTTCCACCAAGCGTTCCAGTGCAAGGCTGGGGACGCGATGGTGCGGCCAATCGGCAAGCAATGTGATCTTTGGTAGGAACAGTTGTTGCCAAACGGTAACAGGAGTTGGTATTATACAAATGCGGGGTGGAGCAGCCTGGTAGCTCGTTGGGCTCATAACCCAAAGGTCGCATGTTCAAATCATGCCCCCGCAACCAACTCCCAGTTGGTTTGGTTTCAACACCTTAGGCCGTTCCGGCCAGCACCCCCCAAAAGCATCAAAAACAGCCGACTGTCGCCAATTTTGGGTTGATTTTGGATTCTTGCACGTTTGAGGCAGCTTTGTGGGCAACCGAGGGGCACGCTGGAGCATGCAGGGTAAGTTCTTGCCCGCGACTTCGGCGAATTTTTTGTTTATAAGCAGAAGCTGAAGAAGGCTGAGGGCATCTGTCGAGTTCGTGAAAAGAGGGGCTCCTCGACCCAGACACTTGGCTTCACCGCGCGACCGTTCGTGCTTTGCGGACTCCCGATTCGCCGGCCACCCGCCGACCAGCTTCTTTTTGAGCGTCGAAACGGACACTTCACCCTTCAGATTACCGGTCACCCGGAATTTGGCTTGCCGTTTGGGCAGGATCGCCTTGTGCCTATTTCTTGGCAACCCTAGCGATCCGGCAGCAAAGCCGTATTGTGCGCTTCGAGTCAGCAGCGGAGCTGCTGGATACCTTCGGCCTATCAACGGGCGGCAAGGAATACCGACGATTGGTTTCTGCGTTTGAACGCATCTTCGGCGCGACGATCTTCTTCTGGACGGAATCGCACCGATTTGCCGCTAAGGTGATCCACCGGAGTCGGTTCAACTTCCTTTCCGAAGCGCAGATTTGGTGCAATCAGCGATGAATTCTATCGGGAAATATCAGAGCATCCAATTCCGGCCGACCTTGAGGCAGTGAAGGTCTTGGCGTGCGCGCCGGCGGTACTCGACTTGTTTGTTTGACTGACCTATCGCTGCTTCGCGCCGAAGCGGCAAAGGGTCCCGAGCGGGTTCAAAAGGTTCAGCGTTGGCTGAAGCGGCATCCGCGTTTCCACGTTCACTTCACTCCGACGAGCGCCTCGTGGCTAAACAGGGTCGAACGGTTTTTCCGTGACCTAACCGAGAACGGTAGAGGAGAGGCGTGTTCCGGAGCGTCCTCGAATTGATCCAAGCGCTCGACGAGTACGTCGACCAACATAACGAGGCACCGAAACCCTTCATCTGGACAGCTAAAGCTCAAGACATCCTCGCTAAAGTCATGCGAGCACGGGTGGTACTCAATAACCGTCAATCTGTTTGAAGCACACCACGAGCGGATCAACTGATGTACGCCGAGAAATTGAGAAGCCGGAAGCAGGCCGGCACACTGGTCCAATAGTTGTACATACGGCGCACTGGCTACTTAAGGCGCCGTCTTTCGACCTCAGTGCTTGTAGTTCGGTCTACTGCTCTGTCAGTGAGGCACGCCGTTTCCGGATCTCGCTATTTCCGTTGCCAGCGCATGAGAAATGCCTCCGCCGCGTCAGACTCGACGCGGCGATGATAATCCGTCTCCCATTGCCGAAATTCTCTATCCTCGAGCTTTACTAATAGTTCATAATCTCTGGTCGCGTTGCGCAGCGCCGACTTCTGTTTTTCGATGGAAATTGCGAGTTGATTGAACCGCATTGTCAGGTTCGCCGAGACCTTCATGTAAGCCAGGCGATACCGGGAAAGAGCGGCGAGTGTAGCCCCGCCACAACTGGTACTGAACCTCGCCGTCTCCTCCGCGCGCCGGTACTCGGCCAGCAAGGTGAGAAGCTGCTTTCCTACTAACTCCTGATCCCTGTAGAGAGTCTGCAGCAGAACTTCCTGGGTCTTCTTCTGAGCGGATCGCCACTTGAGGGCCGTGTCCAGTTTAAAACTGAATTGTTTCATGAAACCTCGTTGTGGAATTATCATTTCGGAGCAAGATGCCCCACTAATTCACCCATCTGACTCAGTGTCTGCTGCCAAGAGGACACAGTGGTCGTTTCCTGCCGTAGAAACTGGTTGATGAGGTCGCGCGATTGAATGCTGGCATCGAGTTTTCGATTCTTGCCTTCGATGTGCGCACCGAGTTGAATTAAGTCTTCTGACTGGCTGTAGAGGGCAAGCGATTCCCGCAGGGTCTGCGCCATACGGGAGTGTTCGGGCGTCATGAGGGCAGTTGCGAGACGACTGATTGAATGCAGCGGATCGATGCACGGATAGTGTCCGTGGGCCTGCAGTTTACGCGAAAGAATCAGGTGCCCATCGAGAATGCCGCGAACCGCGTCGCAGATCGGCTCATTGAAGTCGTCGCCTTCAACCAAGACGGTAAAGATACCGGTGATGGATCCTTTTTCGAAACTTCCGGCTCGCTCACATAGCTTGGGCAGCAGCGCGAAAACAGACGGAGTGTACCCCTTCTGGCTCGGAGGCTCTCCGGATGCAAGGCCAATCTCCCGTTGCGCCATGGCGAACCGCGTGACCGAATCCATGACGAGCAGCGCGTCTTTACCGAGGTCGCGAAAGTATTCCGCAATTGCCATCGCAACGAAGGCGGCTCGGACACGTAACGGAGCGGGTTGATCGGAAGTGGCGACGACGACAATGGATCGCTTCATCCCTTCTTCGCCGAGATCGTTTTCGATGAACTCCCGAACTTCGCGATTCCGTTCCCCGATAAGTGCGATTACGTTGACGTCGGCGGAATGGTTCCGGCAGAGTGTGCTGAGCAGCGTGCTTTTTCCAACGCCGCTCCCTCCGAACAGGCCGACGCGCTGTCCGACGCCAAGCGGAAGAAGAGAGTCAATGACGCGAACACCGGTTTCGAGCGGCCGGGAAATCCGTTTCCGAGACAATGGGTTGGGCGGTATGGCACAGAGATCATAGAATGCGTCGGCAATAATCGGCTCTCCCCCATCCATCGGTTTTCCGAACCCATCAATTACGCGGCCTATAAAAGCGTCACTGATACCTATCTGTGCCGCCTGTTTGCGGGCTACGACGCGATTTCCGAGTTGAAGTCCAACGGGTTCATCGAGCGGCAAGGAGAGCACGCGGCCGTCGCGAAAGCCGACGACCTGGCAGCGAATTCGGTTTCCGGAATTTGTCCGCACTTCGCAAAAGTCGCCCAGGGCCGCCGCGGGCCCCTCCGATTCGATGAGGAGCCCTACCATCTCTCGCACATGGCCGACCCAATGTAGCAGATCGTGGGCAGCGAGGTCCGCGAAGTACCGACTGAGGTTGAGCGGTCTGCTGCCCGTCGAGTTATCGTCCGAGGCGGTCAGCGATTCCAAGTTCAATCTCCTTGAATTGCGATTCTATTGACGCGTCTAATTCACCATACGAGGTTTCGAAGATCAGGTCGCCGACTGTAAACGAACTGTCGGTGCTCAATTCAACGTGGCTTGCCAAGCGCGCCGACTCCAGGACGTGACCGACGGCGTCACGATGGGAGGGATGAGTACGGACGCGAACAATTTCGCGACTATTCAGGCGATCAATCGCAACGCGGACTAAACCTTGAATGGCTTGCTGATCCAGTGAGATTTCTCGATGAATGACCCGTTTGGCGATGGCGAGAGCTAGGCGAACGACGTCGGACTCGGCGTTGCGACGCAGTCGTGGGGCCTCGCTGGCGAGGTGGGCCGCCGTTTTGGCCACTTGCGCGATCAGGGATTCAGCGGCGCTAGCGTGCTCGGCGGCAGCAGCGAGGCGACCCTCCTGTCGGCCACGTTCCAAAGCATCGACAAGTGCAGCCTCACGGGCAGCATCTTCGTCCTCAGTCGCCCTCTGATGATCCCCGGAGTCGCTCAATCCCCACTCTGTACGCGCGGGAGGAGGCGGGTAGCTCCGGTACGGCGCATCGAAGATTGCGCTGAAAATGGAAGCGTTTTTGCCGCGGATGATTTTACTCGACATACTGCTGCTCGGAACCGCGCGTGGAAACGGCCCCTTCCGCCTCGAGCTTCCGGAGGATAGCGAGAATCGCCTTTTGCGCATCCATGACTTCTTTGACTTTTACCGGCCCCATGGCCCCCATGTCTTCCTGGAGCGTTGCCCCGCCACGCTGGGACATGGTCTTGAGGATGTGCTCCTTGAGGCGGTCGCTAGTTCCTTTGAGCGCGACAGTTAAGAGGCGGCGGTCAGCTCGGGAGACGATTTCGCGAATCGCCGTGGTATCGATTTGCACAAGGTCTTCAAAGACAAACAGTAGATCCCGGACCACGTCAGAAAGTTCGGGATCCGCCTCCCCAATCGCCTGGAGAGTCTCTTCGGCGATCTGTGGATCCATGGAGTTGACGAGGTCAGCGATGGCGTGGGTACCTCGATATTTCACGGTCGATTCAGGAATGGACTGTCCGAGACGGCGACTGAGTTCCCCTGCAACTTTGTCAACGACCTGCATCGGGATCTGTTGCAACCTAGCCATCCGGAGGGCAACGTCAGCACGCATGGACACTGGTAATGCGCCAAGCAATTCGGCGGCCTGAATGCGCTTCATTTGACCCAGCAGAATGGCTACCGCCTGCGGGTGTTCCGACCTGAGCAGACGCAGGAGACGCTTGGAATCGGCATTGTCGAGCGAAGCGACACTCTTTGGTCGGACCTCGGCTTCGGGTTCATTGACGAGAATCGCACCGACGGACTCAGCGTCGAATGCACCCTCCAGCACCCGCCGGAGATAGGCAGGATCTCCGCGAAGTTCACCTTGGCGTTGTTGAGAAAGCTCCCAGGCTTCCGCGAGAACGGCATCGATCTCCGTGCGGCGGATCGTACCGAGATCGGAGATCGCGGCGACTACGCGCAAAACCTGGTCCCGAGGGAGATTCCTCATGACCTGTGCCCCAGCTTCCTCTCCGATCGCCATCAAAAGGACCGCGGTTTTTTCCACACCGCTCAGCGCTACTCTTGCCACAGCCGCTCCCGCCATCTATTTTCCTCCGGAATCGGCTAACCAGTCGTGTACGATACCGGCAAATGCCGCCGGATTCACAAATACTTCCCGCCGGATATTTTCAAGCATGGCCTGACGATCCATGCCAGCAGCGAGAAGGAGTTCCGACTTCCGGGCTTCCAGGGCGTCGGCTTCCGTTTGCGAGTACGAAGTGCCCGGGAGAGCGCTCACCTTGCTGACGCTGCCACGGGCAAGGGCTGCTGCCGCCAAGGTCGCCTTCATTTTGGCCTTTCGTTTCCGCGCCCGGAAAATGAGAGCCGCAAAAGCGGCGAGTACGACCAGGCTCAATCCACCGGCCACCGCCAACCATTTGGGTTCTCGGACAAGCTGTTCGAGGGGTTGGCCGCCGATCACGATGCCCATCAAAGAGTTCGCGGGGGCTGACTTGTCGGTCTTCTCCGGGGGCTCGGCGTTAATGGTGGACTCAAACGGAAGCGATTCGACGATCAGTTGATCTCCGCGTTCCTTCTTCATTCCGGACACACCGGCGACGAGTTCTCGAATGACCTTCAACGCATCCGCGCTGGGCGGTACAAAGACCTTCTGCAGTCCGCTAGACGTCTTCTCCCACTTGACACCCTGGTCGAGCAGCACAGAAATCGATATATTCTTCACGCCACCCTGTGGCAAAGTAGTTCGCCGGACGGTGCGACTGGTTTGAAAGGTGATGTTTTCCGTTTTGCGTCCCGTTCCGCCGCTGGACCGCGGAGCGCTCGCTGCTTCTTTCGCGGTAACGCTGGAAACGGGACCACCGGCCGGACTGGATGGCGCCGAGTCAACTGCGGATTGGGAGGTGAGCATCACTGATTTCGTTGGATCATAAATTTCTTCGCTCTGCTCGCCGCTAGTCAGTTCGCACTCGACGGAGACGGCCGCACGAAACTTGTCTTCGCCAAGCAGCGGGCCCAGTGTGAGTTGAATCTTATCGAGTAGGTCTTTTTCAATCTGCTGTTGGTGCTCCATCGTTGCATCCGAAGCATCCTGCGCACCGGAGGGGCCCATCCGCTTAGGCTTGCTGAGCAAGCGTCCTCGCATATCGAGAACCGAGACCTGGTCCGGGCTTAATCCTTCAACGGCGCTCGACAAAAGATAGGTGATGGCGAGGACGCTTTGGGGGGGAAGAGAGAACCCGGTCCGAAGTTTCACCAGGACACTGGCCTTAGCGGGCTGGCGGGATTCGGCGTAGATCGAATCCTTGGCAAAGGAGACGTGCACGCGTGCCTGTTCGACCTCACTAATCGACATCACGGACCGTTCCAGTTCGCCTTCAACGGCGCGCCGGAAGTTGATGTGCTCGGCGAAGTCGGTGGCCCCAAACGTCGTTTTGTCGAATAGTTCGAAGCCGATTCGTCCGCTTCTGGGGAGGCCGGCGTTAGCCATCTCCAGGCGGAGTTCGGCCACGCGGGCTTCCGGGACAAGAATGGCACCTCCTCCTTCGGCAAGGCGATACTCTACTCCCGATTCTTTCAGCTTCTGCACCACCTGTCCGGCGTCTTCCGAGCCGAGGCCGGAATAGATCGGTTTGAATCCACGATCCTTCTGCCATTGCACAAATTGCTGGATTCCAATGCCCGCCGCCAGGACTATCCCAACCAGGGCTACACGGCGGCGAGGTGAAATGGAGTTGACTAAGTTGGTGGTCTGTTCAATGAACGACGGCATGGTGCGTTCTCAGCTAGAGCGGCATCCGCATAATTTCTTGGTACGCCTGCACTACCTTGTTGCGTACCTGGAGTAGCATGTCGAACTCAAGTTCAGCGCGTTGGTTGGCGAGACCGACCGTGTGAATGTCTTCCGTCTCCCCCTCTAGGAATGCTTCGACCGATTTGGCCGCCGCCTTGCCGGAAATCTCGACGTGATCGACCGCACTCTTTAACGCTTGGACAAATGCCGTTTGGCTCCTTCCGCTACCGGACGTGGAAGGAGAGGGCGGAGTGATAGGAATCTGGGGGCCAATGGAGTTGATCATGAGCGCTGTCCTTAACGGAGAAGGTCTATCGACTTCTGGATCATGTCTTTGACGGCGGACATGGCGGCTATATTCGCTTGGTGGCTCCGCGTCGCGTTCATCAGTTCCACCATGTCTTCGACGATGTTTCCGCCGGGAAACAGGACGTAACCCTCACTGTCCGCATCGGGATGACCAGGCAGGTAGCGTTTTTCGGGTTTGCGAGCATCATCGACCACTTCAGAAACGCGAACACCCTGAGGCTGGTTTACATCCGCCAGAACGCGCGCGAAGGGAGAACCCTGTGCATCGGGTTGAAATACAACCCACTTCCGTCTGTAGGGTCCGCCATCCGCTGTTCTGGTGGTCTCTGCGTTCGCGAGATTTTGAACAATTACTTCGGCGCGTGTGCGCTGCGCACGCATCGCCGATGTACTTACTGAGAGGAGGCTAAAGAGGCTCATGCCTGCCTCCCGTCCTGAATCGCGCTACGGATAGAACGAATCTCGCCGCGGGCCAATTGGGTGACCATCTGAAAGCGAATCGCCGTTTCCGCTAACATCCGGGCTTCCCGGTCGAGGTCGACATTGTTCCCGTCTGGCTTTGAAAGCAAGTTTTCGACCGGTTGCGTTTGAGCTGCCTGTCCGTTCAGTGCGTTCTGGAACTCAGACTGGAAGTTGACGTCGCTCGTCTGATAGCCGGGCGTGTCCCCATTCGCGATGTTTGAAGCGACCGCCTTCTGGCGTACGCTCAAAACATTCAGATATTTCTCGAAGTTTGCGGCTACACGTTGAAACATGACACCAACACTTATGCAAGACAACGGCCAAGCCGAAAACTACTGAAAAGACAGGGGGATTTGCCCAGCGAATCGTCGAACGTAAGACGCTACCGTCGAGATTTCGACGATTTCGAGTTGTATTGGATCAAATGAAATCGGAGGAAAGCGGATTGACGTTACGAACTGCCATCCAACCGGAGGTCTGCATTGATGCGGACCTCCGCATTTGGACTTCCGGCGACGCTCACCCTCCCAAGACGAGTCCGCGCCCGTCATAGGGCTCTCGCACCGTGCCGATTCAGGGGGTTTTTGGTCTTG
>CANNLB010000048.1 GCA_947505565.1 Acidobacteriota bacterium
GGGTGAGAGTAGAGTCCCGGGACCTGGAAGAATTGCTGGAAACATTGGCGGGACTTGACTTCCCGGTGAACCCGGAATTGTTCCCTTCGGGCGGGGAGACGATGGTGGAGTTTCCGGCGTATAGACAGCAGTTGGAGGAGATTTACTCGGTTTTGCCTGATCCGGCCCGGGTAGATACCGTAACGATGTTAGCGGAGATAGGCCTTTAGGGCTAAGCGTCGCCGCAGCGGCGGGCCGCCATTTTGCGTCGGAGCGCGTCCATCAGTCGAGTTTCGACGTCGTTGGGGATGGATTGTGGCTCCATACCTTTGTACACCTGCATGGTTTTCTTGCAGGTGTCGACGACGACCCAGCAGTTGGGGCACTCGCTGATGTGCTTGTCGAGTTGGGCCCGGAGAACGGAGTCGGTTTCTTCGTCGAGGAAGTCGGTGAGTTCGGTTAAAAACTCTTTACATGTAAGCAAGTGTGTCGTCTCCCTTACGCTTGAAAACCTTCGTGAGGCGCTCCCGTAATTGGAGGCGCGCCCGGAGGAGCCGGCTTTTCACGGCGGGGACGGAGAGGCCGAGCAGTTCGGCGGTCTCTTCGGTCGAAAGCTCTTCGACGTCACGAAGGTGAAAAACGGAGCGAAACGCGGGTTTTAAGCTTTGGACGGCTTCGTCGAGGATTTGGCGCAGTTCGATTTGGCCGTATTTTTGTTCGGGGTCGCCATCCCAGACGGCGATTTCGCGGGTGACCGGCTCTTCGCCAGTATCGATTTCCTCATCGAGGGAGACCATTTTGTCACTGCGGCGTTTGCGCAGTTTCATGAGGGCTTCGTTGACGGCGATGCGGACGATCCAGGTGTAAAACTTCGAATCGCCGTTGAAGCGATCGAGGTGGGTATAGGCTTTGAGGAAGGCGTCTTGGAGGACGTCTTCGGCGTCCTCGTCGTTCTGGGTGATGTTTTTGGCGAGGCGGAAAATTTTGCGATCGTAACGACTGACGAGAGCGGTGAAGGCGGTATCGTCGCCTTGGCGCGCGAGGTGAACGAGCGCCGCTTCGTCGAAAATGTCAGGCCCGTTGGCGGTTTCCATTCCTGCGGTTTTATGATAGCAGCCGGGGCCAGGGTTAGGAACTGCGGCGGGTTGGGCCAAAGCAGTCATATGCTACTCTGATGTTAATTCTGCTCCTTTGGATTCAGCCCTTTGGGTTGGGTTGTCCCGCAGTCAAAACCTCATGTCCAGTATTGTCATCACGCTGCCGGACGGCAGTCAAAAAAGCGTCCCGACCGGGTCGCGCCCCCTAGACGTGGCGAAGGCGATCAGCCAGCGGTTGGCTGATGATGCGATTGTCGCCAAGGTCAATGGCGAGATGTATGATTTGACGCGACCGCTCGACGGCGACGTGAATTTGCAGATATTGACAACGCGGGACGCCGAAGCGCTGGAGGTGTATCGGCATTCGACGGCACATTTGCTGGCGGCGGCGGTGCTGGAGATTTGGCCGGATACGCAGTTGGGTATTGGGCCGCCGATTGAGAACGGGTTTTATTATGACTTCGACAAGGCGGTTCCGTTTGTGGCGGACGACCTGGAGAAGATCGAAGCCAAGATGTGGGAGATTCAGGCGCGGGATCTGCCGTACGAGCGGATTATGACCGAGAAAGAGGCGGGGCTGAAGCAGTACGCCGAATTCTGGATGAAGAGCGAGTTGATCGCTGAACGGGCGGGCGAGATTTTCAGCGAGTACACGCTGGGGCCGAAATTCATTGATTTTTGCCGGGGGCCGCATGTGCCTTCGACGAAGAAGATCAAAGCTTTTAAGCTGCTGAATTTGGCGGGAGCCTATTGGAAGGGCGACGAGCACAACAAGCAGTTGCAGCGGATTTACGGGACGGCGTTTTTCAGCAAGAAAGAGCTCGAGGAGTTTATCGCGCGGCAGGAAGAGGCCAAGCGGCGGGACCATCGGAAGTTGGGCACCGAGCTGGACCTATTTAGTATTCAGGAGCTGGCGGGGCCGGGATTGATATTCTTCCATCCGAAGGGTGGAATCATTCGCAAAACGCTGGAAGACTGGATGCGGGAAGCGTATCTCGCACGGGGCTACTCGCTGGTTTATACGCCGCACGTGGCGCGGCGAGACCTATGGAAGGTTTCCGGGCACGCCAATTTCTACAGCGAGAACATGTTCAAACCGATGGAGCTGGACGATGCCGAATACCAGCTGAAGCCGATGAACTGTCCGTGCCATATTTTGATTTTTGCGAACTCGCCGCATAGTTATCGGGACCTGCCGGTGCGGCTGGGCGAGTTGGGAACCGTGTACCGCTACGAGCGGAGCGGGACGATGCATGGGTTGCTGCGGGTCCGCGGGTTTACCCAGGATGACGCGCACATTTTCTGCACGCCGGAGCAGATTGAAAGTGAAGTGGTATCGTGTTTGGAGTTTGCGATCCACACGCTGAATACGTTTGGGTTTACCGAGTACGAAGCGGAGCTTTCGACGTGGGACGGCGGGGCGAGCGGCAAATATGACGGGACGCCGGAGCTGTGGGCGTTGGCCGAAAAAGCGCTGTTCCAAGCCACTGAGAAAGTGGGCATGAAGGCGAAGCTGATGAAGGACGAAGCGGCGTTTTACGGGCCGAAGATCGACGTGAAACTGGTGGACGCGATCGGGCGAAAGTGGCAGCTGTCGACGGTGCAGTTCGACTTTACGCTGCCGCAGCGGTTCAAGTTGGAATATACGGCCGAAGACGGCAAGAAACATCAGCCGTTAATGGTGCATCGGGCGCTGTTCGGCAGCGTAGAGCGGTTTTTTGGGATTTTGATCGAGCATTATGCCGGGGCGTTTCCGGTGTGGCTGGCGCCGGTGCAGGTGACGGTGTTGCCGATTACAGATAAGCAGCTTGATTACGCCAAAGAGATTGTGGCGAAGTTGGAGTCCGATGGCGTCCGGGTGACGTTGGACGACCGGAACGACAAAGTAAACGCCAAGATTCGGGATGCGCAGTTGCAGAAGATTCCTTACATGCTGGTGGTGGGCGGACGCGAAGCCGAGAACGGGACGGTATCGGTACGGCACCGGAAGCAGGCGGACTTGGGCGTGAAGCCGCTGGACGAGTTCCGGGAGCACGTGAAGGCTCTGATTTCGTCGCGAGCGACGACGGAATAGTTGGGGCTTGTGGCGTGGATTCTGGCGGCGTTGCTGGCGGGGTCGATCGTCTACTGCGGCTTGATTGTCGAGGCCGTCCGGAGGTATCGGGCGGCGGGTCAGGTGGGCGTGGGCGAGGAACCGGTGAGCATTTTGAAGCCGCTGGCGGGTTTGGACGAGGGTCTGGAAGAGAATCTGCGGGGTTTCTTCGAGCAGGATTACGAAGATTTTGAGATATTGTTTGCGATGCGGACGGTCGGAGACCCGGCTTACGCGGTAGTAGAAAAGCTACGGGAGGAGTACCCGGAAGTGCCCGCGAGGGTGATTTTGACGGGGGAGCCACCGTGGCCGAATGCCAAGGTTTTCAGTTTGTCGCTGATGATGGAGCAGGCTCGGCATGAGCTTCTGATTATGAGCGACTCCGATATCCGCGTGACGCCGGAGATGGCCCGCACCATCGCCGGAGAGTTTGCAGCGGATCGTAGACTGGCCGTGACGACTTGCCCATATCGGGCGGTCGCCGGCCGGTCGTTTTGGTCGCGGTTGGAGGCGATTGGGATGAATACGGAGTTTTGGGGCGGGGTGCTGGTGGCGCGAATGGTGGAGGGGATGCGGTTCGCGGTGGGTCCGACGATTGCGGCGCGGCGGTCGGCGATTCGGGAGGTGGGGGGATGGGAGTTGCTGCAGCAGTATCTGGCCGAAGATTTCGTATTGGGGAGTTTTGCGGCGGAGAAGGGGCTGGGGGTGGGGTTGTCGAGCTACGTGATTGAGCATCGGATTGGAAGCGAGAGTTTTTCAAAGAATGCGGTGCACCGGATTCGATGGAACCGATCGACGCGGCGCTCGCGGCCGGCGGGATACGTGGGGCAGGTGTTTACGAATCCGTTGCCGATTGCGTTGGCGCTGGTAGCGGCGCGGCCGGAGTGGTGGCCGGTGTTGGTGGGGGTGGCTTTGGCGCGGAGTTGGGCGGGGTGGGCGACGGCGGAGGGGGTACTGCGGGATCCGGTGTGCCGGCGGGAGTGGCACTGGGTGCCGGTGCAGGATTTATTGAGTTTTGGGTTTTGGGTGGCGGGATTTTTCGGGAATACGATTAGGTGGCGCGGGTCGGCATACCGATTGTTGGCGGACGGACGGTTTGAGCGGGCATGACGGAACGGAGATAGCCGCGGAGCGATTCGATAGAGGCGCTGGCGGACTCGGCGGTTAAGCCGGGCGGGGGCATCTCTTCGCGCCAAGTGGCTCCCCGCGTATAGATGCGGAACTGGAGGGGGCCGGATTGCGAGGAGACGAGATGACCCTTGTCCCAATACTGTTTAATGCGGGTGTCCCAGACGCGGGCCATGACTTCCGTCGCCGGGGGGGCCCAGTCGGTATCCAGTTGGGGTTCCCAGATGATTTGGGCGACGATGGGGGCGCCTTCAAATTCGGTAAGGAGGACTTGGAGAGTCGAGGCGGCCTGGAGAGATTCGAGGCGAGTGGGGGAGAGCACCGCCACGATGCGGACCTTCTCGGCGGAGGCGTTGAAATCGGTTTGGAGCCGGCTGAGATTGCCGGGGGCGAGGGTAAGCAGCGGGGGTTGGCCTTCGGGAGCGGTGCCGGGGCCGAACAGATACCAGACGGAGGCACCGAGGATGGACAACATGACGAATCCCCAAGCGGCGAGCAGTTTTTTCATAACCTTTGCTTTCTAGTAGAGTATCGGCAGAGGCGGAGAGTTTCTATGGAGTCGGCTGCAAAATTAATGTTTCTGCGGCAGGGGCATTGAGGGGAAAACCCTCGGCGCTTTGGTAGGCGCGCCATTGGTCTTTAAAATGAGAGGACAGAGCGTGGCCGGACAGGCCGGCGGGGAGGTGGTAGAGGCCGCCGGAGGGGTCGGGGCCGAAGTCGGCGACGAAGCGCATGGAAGGCAGGAGGCGGGCGGAGGTTTGCTTGATGGTGGTACTACTGCCGTTGGCTTGGTAGGGTCCGAGATTGAAGTAGCCGCCCACGTACGGGATCCGTTCGAGGACGGGATGGCGGATGGTGATTTGGTTGTAGAGACCGTAGCGCCATTTGCGGAGGTCGGAGCCTTGGGAGCGCTGTCCTTCTTCGACTCCTTCGCCGAGGGCGCGGAGGAGGACGGCGTCCCAATCGGGGAACCAGCCGGGGGTTTGGCGGTCGAGGAGGGATTCGATGTGGGCTGGACCGATGCGGAGTTCGTAGGTGGCCCCGGGCTGACGAGCGGCTTTTTCGATGACCATACGGCGGAGGTGCTGATAGGTATAGGTGATGACGAGGGGAGCGGAGAGATCGGGCATCATCTGGCCGTTCCACTGTTTGAGGAGTTCAATGGCGGGGGCGAGGTTGGGGTCGGACGCTTGGCGGCGCTGCCAGGCTTTGACGACGTGAGCGGCGAGGTGGTGGGAGAAGCCGGAGTAGACGTCGGCTTGGAGACGGAGGGTATCGGCGGGGGTCCATTTCTTGATATCCGGGCTATCAAGGCGATCGGCGATTTGGCGGGCGCGGTAGGGAGGGGCGAAATCTCCGGAGACGATGTATTTATAGTCAGCCGGGAAGGGGTTTTGGTTGGCGGTGAGGATACGGCCGGAGGGGGGATTGTAGAAGCTGGGGAGTTCAGCGAAGGGGATGAAGCCTACCCAATCGAACTCGCCGGAGGTTCCTTCGACGGGGACGTCGCCGGCGCGATTGCGGCGGATGGGGAGTTGGCCAGTGACTTGGAGGCCGATGTTGCCGGCGAGGTCGGCGTAGACAAAGTTGCTGGAGGCGGCGGGGAAGAATTCGAGGGCGGCGCGGAATTCGGCCCAGTTGGTGGCGCGATTGAGAGTAAGGATGGAGAACTGGAAGGGGGTCGGGATGGCGGCGGTCCACTGCAGGGCGGCTTGGCGGTTGCCGATGGTGGAGACGGGACCGTGGACGGTGACCCATTGTTTGAACTCGACGGGCGAGGCGTTTTTGACGGGGATGAGTTCGCGGTCGAGTTCGGCTTGCAGGAATTGGCCTTTATAGAGATAGCGGCCGGTATTGGGGTCGAGTTGTTCGAGGAAGTAATCTTGTGAATCGAAGCCAAGGTTGGTGATGCCCCAGGCGATGTGGGCGTTGCGGCCGATGATGACGCCTGGGAGGCCGGGGACGGTGAAGCCGGAGACGTCGAGGCCATCGCCGCGGAGATGGAGGGCGTGCCAGGTGCCGGGGAGGCTGTGTTCGAGATGGGGGTCGTTGGCGAGGAGAGCTTTGCCGGAGGCGGTGTGGGAGCCGGCGAGGGCCCAGGCGTTGGAGCCGGGTTGGATATCCTGTCCGCTGCGGGGGGAGTAGAGGAAGTTTATTTTTTCGGGGTCGCCTTTTTGGAGGAGGATATTTTTTTCGAGTTCGGTGCGGCCGGAGGCGGAGAGGTTGCGGAACATGATGAGGCCGATGGCGAGCGAGTCTTCGATGCGCCAGGGTCGTGGGTCGAAGCCGAGGAGGCGGAACTCGACGGGGTAGTTGCCGCGTTGGGTGCGGATGTAGTGATTGACACCGCGGGCGTAGGCGGCGAGGGTGGCGCGGTCGGCGGGGGAGAGGACAGCGAGTTGGAGTTCGGCGATGCGGGCTACGCGAAGCGAGCGGGTTTCGCGATCGATGGGGAGGGCGGTGGGGCCGATGACTTCCGAGAGGGTGCCGGTGGCGGCGCGGCGGAGGGTTTCCATTTGCCAGAGGCGGTCTTGCGCGGTGGCGAAGCCTTGGGTGAAGAGGAGGTCTTCGAGGGATTTGGCTTCGATCGAGGGGAGGCCGCGGGCGTCGCGATGGATGGTGACGGGGGCGGCGAGGGGTGCGGTGAGGGTGCCGGAGGTTTGGGGGAGGGGGCGCCAAGCGTACCACCAAGTGGCGGCGAGGGCGGCGAGGATGACGAGTCCGATGAGGGAGTTGATAAACTTAACCAATCGGTTGAGGCGCACTCGCCCATTGTATCGATTAGGGATATGTCAGACGGAAATCACGGCTATAAGATTCTGCTCCTTGTTTTTATCGTGGCGCTGAATGGATTTTTTGCGGCGGCGGAGACGGCGTTACTTTCGGTGAGGAAGTCGCGGTTGCAGAATTTGGCCGATGACGGGGACACGGGGGCGAAGGTAGCGTTGGGGCTGCTGGAGAATCCCGAGCGGTTGCTGAGCGTGACGCAGGTGGGGGTGACGCTGACGAGCCTGGGGCTGGGTTGGGCGGGCGAGGACACGCTGTTCACGATGTTGATGGGATGGCTGAAGCCGATGGAGACGCCGGGGACGACGGCGTTGATTCATGGGGTGGCGATAACGGGTGCGTTTGCGATGATGACGTACTTTCACGTGGTGATGGGAGAGGTGGTGCCGAAGAACATTGCTTTGGCGTCGGCGGATAAGTTGGCGGTGTTGGTAGCGCCGATCTTGCTCGTGTTTTCTCGGATTGCGGGGCCGTTAGTGACGACGATTGAACGGTCGGCGAATTTTATTTCTGCGCGGTTGGGAGTGACCGGGGAGAGCCATGGAGCGGCTCATTCGGTGGAGGAGTTGAAGTTCATCGTGGCGTCGAGTCGGACGGAGGGGCACTTAGAGGGGTTTGAAGAAGACGCGATTCGGCGGTTGTTGGAGCTGTCGACTTTTGCGGCGCGGGAGGTGATGGTGCCGCGCAATCAGATGGTGTCGGTGAGTGTGATGTCGTCGCTGGACCACGTGTTGCTGATTTTGAACGAGCATCAATATTCGCGGATGCCGGTATATGAGAAAGACGCCGACCAGATTGTGGGCGTGGTGCATTTGAAGGACCTGGTACAGGTGTGGATGCGGCGGCGGGCGGCGCAGGACGCGCGGCGGATGGTGATGGCGTTTGATCTACGAAAGGTGATGCGGAAGCCGCTGTTCGTGCCGGAGACGAAGTCGCTGCACGAGTTGGTGGATGAGTTCCGGGAGCACCATACGCATATGGCGATGGTGGTGGATGAGCATGGTTCGGTGGCGGGATTGGTGACGCTGGAGGACGTGCTGGAGCAAGTGTTCGGGGAGATTGAAGACGAGCATGATGTTTCCCGGCCGAAAGTGGTGCTGGACGCCAAGAGCTTTGAAGTAGACGGGATGATTAACATTCCGGACTTGGCGAACGAGTATGGGGTGGAACTGGCATCGGACGACGGTTATGAGACGCTGGCGGGATTTTTGTTGTTTCAATTGGGGAACATACCGGTGGTAGGGACGGTGGTAGGGCATGAGCAGTTGCGGTTTACGGTGATGGAGATGGAGCGGAACCGGATTGCGCGAGTGAAGGTGGAGCGGCTGGAGGCGAATGTTTGAGCGGTTGGTGGCGGAGTTAGGGGGAAAGCCGGCGACGGTGAAGGTGCAGCCGCTTTTCCGTGAGCCGGTGCGGACGCGCGGGATATCGACAGCGGCGGTGCGGGTGATTGCGAAGGCGCACGGGGACGAGTTTGCGGGGCTTTCGGCGAAGTGTTTGTGGGAGAGCGGGGGGATAGAGAAGGGGACGCTGGCGGTGTTGCGGTGCGCACGTCCGAAGGTGGAAGCGGATATTCCGTTGTATTGGAGTTGGCGGCGGCGGTACGTGAAGAGCTGGGCGCATTGCGATGCGGTGGGGATGGAATTGTTGGGACCGGCTTTGGAGCGGGTGCCGAGGTTGGGGGCGGAGTTTGTGAGTTGGAAAGAAGCGCCGGAGTGGTGGGTGAGGCGGCAGCGATGATTTGGCGGGCATTGGCGGCGGCGGTATTGGCGGGGAGCGCGTCGGCATTTTTGTTGTGG
>CANNLB010000049.1 GCA_947505565.1 Acidobacteriota bacterium
CGGAAGGGCGGACGTGAATTGGAGGGGGTCTCCGGGCATCCAAATCTCGCCGTCGAAATCGACGAAGGGGCGTCGGCATTTCAGCAAACCGCGTTGGGCGTAATCACTCAGGCCGCGCATCGAAGGGGAGCTCAAAATATCGTTCGGGGTAGAGCAGGACGGCGGCGTGAGCCGGGTTCTGCTCGTCGAGGTGAAGGACCGGGCCGGAGTGGCCCTGAAACAGATGGATCATCTGGGTCTGGTCGCGTTCGTGCACCGCCCAGAGAATCTGATCGCCGGCGCGATAGGTGCGGCCATCGAGATCGGCGAACTCCGCCGTCACCGGTAGCGCCGGGCCGTTGGTGTACCAGGCGAGGCGGGGGAGGGGAAGGGCGAAATAGCGTTCCGGATGGGAGACGACGTCTCGATCGGTGGGGACGTCCCCGGAGAGACGAAGTACCGTCTGACCATTGGAAGAGAAGGTATAACCGGCCTCGTACGGCACGTAGTTATAAAAGTCGAACTCAATGGATTGGCCAGGGCTTAGGCATTGGCCGTCGTAGTCGTGGAACTCACGCACCACCAATAAGGGGCCGCAGCATTCGTAGTCAGTTAACTGGCTCAACGGAGCTTCTCCAATTCATGTCGCAAAAGAGGGTTCTCCGGATAGTCTCGCACGAGTCCGCCCAGCCAGTCTTTGGCCTCTGGTTTCTGCTTGTCGCGCAGGGCGGCGACAGCGAGTAGAATTCTGGCAAACGGGCCAAGATATCGGCCATTTTTGGCCGCGAACTTGAGCTGTTCGATCGCGATTTGCTTCGAGCCCTTCGTGTCTTCGAACTTGACGAACCACTTGACGAAGAAGGGGAGGCTGTCGAGCAGGTACTCGCTGAGGCCGGTTGTGAGGTAGGCATCGCCGTAGTTTTTGTCGGTGGCGATTAGGCGCTTGGCGTAGCTATGGGAGGTCTTGGCGTAGGTGAGCGATCCGAGTTGGCGTTTTTCGACGAAGGCGGCGTAGTCGGTGGTGAGGCCCCAGGAGAGCGAGAGCGAGAAAAGTGCGGCGGTGTCGTTCGGATTCTTCAAGAGGGCGGCATCCGCGTGTTCGCGGGCCTGCTGGGCGGCCCAGTAGAAGGCGGCGCGGGTTTGTGGATCGGCCTTCAGCTTTTTCTTGGCGGCGATGCGGTCGTCGTCGAGGAAGAAATCGGTTTGGAGGATGCTGAGGCGGTCAAGCTCTTGAAAGACTAAGGAAGCGGCTCGCGTGGTGTAGCCCAGAGGATCTTGCGGCTGTTGCCCGATATGCTGATCGATGAGCCCTTGGGCGCTCTTGAAGTCGAAGTTGTACATGCGCTGATAAGCGCGGTCGAGCAGCGGCGGGTCAGCAGCAGGGACGAGGACGGGCAGGGAAACGAGGAAAAGAAGAAAGCGCATTAGACAGCAAAGAGGCGGTCGAAGATTTCGCGCGTGCGGCTGCGGATCTGTTCCACTTTATCGGGAAGCGGCTGGTCATGCAAATGGAGCGGCGTCCAGCGGCTGATGATGTCGGTGAGCATGTCCAGATGGAGTTGCGATTTGGGGAGGTTGGGTTCAGCGTGGCCGAAGATCACGCGGAGACCATGGTCGAGCGCGCGATAGAACGTGGCGGCATCGCGTAGAAAGTTGGCGTCTCCGGGGTCGAGATGGCCCATCTCCTCGATGACTTCGATCCGGCGCGGGGTGGACAATTGTTTGAAGAAAAACCCAGCGCTCTTGAGTCGGAGGTACATCAGGATGAAGTCGATATCGTAGTAGCCGCCCGAGCCGGCCTTCAGGGGCTGTGCGGCGCCGAGTTCCCGTTCCAGGCGCAGGCGCATGCGGCGGAGTTCCGCTCGCGAGCGCCCGGATTGGCCGTAGCGGCGCCAGTCGATACGCTGGAGTTCGTGCAAGAAGGCCGTCGAAGTTTCGATGTCGCCAGCCACGGCATGTGACTTCATGTACGCCATGCCTTCCCACGCTTCGGCGTGGTGTTCGAAATACTCGCGGAAGGCGGACTCGGTTTGCACGAGGGCGCCGGCTCGGCCGTTGGGGCGAAGGCGGGAATCGACGGCGAACATCATGCCCTCGCCGGTGTAGGCGCTGAGGATCTCGATGAGCCGTTCGGCGACTCGGGACCACTGCGGAAGCTCTTCGGCGACCGCGTTGGGAAGGGCGAAGACGAGGTCGGCGTCCGAACCGAGATCGAACTCGCGCATGCCGAGCCGACCAAGAGCGATGACCTTTAGGTGCGGCGGCAGGTCCGGCCCGGCGGCGATGCGATAGGCCGAGGCGATGACCCATTCCCCGAGTTGGGATGCCCTATCGAGGGTCGTAAAGACAGGCAGACGGAGGCAGATGGATTCGGCCTGAATCCGGAACATTTCACGGCGGAAGTAGCGCCGGAGTTCGGCGGCGCCGACCTCGGGGGGCGGAGGGTTGAGCGGCGCGTTGAAGAGCGCGAACTCGGCGAGCAGATCGGGAGTGCGGACCAGTTGCTCGGTAAGAAACGGACTGGTTTCGAAGATGTCCAGGGCATGAGCGGCCAGGACTGGGTCACAGTCGAGCAGAGCGAGCCAGTCGGGTGCGTCCAACATTTTCTCAAGGAAATGCTCGAAGGCCAGGGCAGATCGATGGAGTGGCCGTGCGGCAAGCACGGCGGCCAGGCGCGGGGCTTTCTGGTCAAGAAAGCGGACGAGGTTTGAAGGCGGAAGGCTCGGCTCGGGGTTGATTGTGCTGGGCCGCTGGGCGTGGATGACGCGCTCGTAGATTTCGTGAACCTCGGCCAGGTGGAGGTGAAGATGCTGCAGCAAATGCTCAGCCGAAACGTCCCCCCCGACTTCGGCGGGCGGCATGCGGCGGGCGGTGTCGGCGGGCTCGGCAGGAAGCGAGTGCGTTTGGCGATCGTCGTCGAATTGCAGGCGATGCTCTAAATGGCGTAGGAACTGATAGGCGCTCGTGAGGCGGCTGTACTCAATAGCCGACAGAAGTTCCTTATCGCGGAGCCGGGAGAGGGCGAGCATCGTGCCGCCGTGGCGGACCCACGGTTCGCGTCCACCATGCAAACGCTGGAGACACTGGACGAGAAACTCGATATCGCGGATGCCGCCGGGCGAGAGTTTGACGTCGATGTCGGCGGAGTTGAATTTGCGCGACGCGAGTTGTTCGTGGATGCGCAGGCGCGTTTGAGACACCGCCTCAATGGCCGTGAAGTCGAGTGAAGTGGAGTAGATCAGCGGTTCGACGAATTCCAGCAGGGCTCGGCCGGGGAAGGGCTCTCCGGCGGCGACGCGGGCCTTGATCAGCATTTGCAGCTCCCAGTCGCGGCCGCGCGTTTGGTAGTACGCCTTGGCGGCGTCCAGCGACATGACAACCTCGCCGTGCTTGCCTTCCGGGCGCAGGCGCAGATCGACGCGATAGCAGATCCCTTCGGGGGTGTAGCGGCACAGCAGATCCGTGATTTGGTTGGCGACCTTCTTGAAGAATTCCTTGTAGGTGATCGATTCTGGGCCACGGGTCTCGCCGTTGGCGCCATATAGGAAAATGAGATCGATATCGGAGCTGTAGTTCAGCTCCTGGCCGCCGAGCTTGCCGACGGCGAGGATGGAGAAACCCGTCGCGGGCAGCCCGTGCCGGAGGGCGTAATGGGCGGCGACGCGGCGGTAGGTCAGATAGACAATTGCGTCGGCGAGGCTGGAGAGTTCGGCGGTCGTCTCCGACAGATCGGCGAAGCAACGCACGTCCCGGAGGAGGATCCGCAGCATCTCCCGACGGCGGAAGTATGCCAGGTCGACGGCGGCAGGGACGCCGGAGGGCAGGAATGTTTCGAGCCGATCGGCGAACTGGTCGGTGGAGTACGACTGATGCAGAGCGTTGCGGGCGCAAAGGTCTTCGAGCCAATCGGGGTGTTGGATGATTTCCTCGGACAGGAATCGGGAGTGGGCGAAAAGAGCGAGCGCCGATTGATAGGCCGAGGGACTGCGTTGGATGCGCGCAAAGGCGTCCGGGTCGTGGTGCTCTAACCGCTGTAGGTAATCGTTGGCGATCAACATGGATCCGAAAGGAGGACGATCGGGTCACCGGGTCGGATCACGCCGGTCCGCAAGATTTTGACGTAGAAGCCAGCGAGGCCCCAACGGTGGGATCGGGGTCGGCCGGCCTTCACGTCGGCGTCGTAGACGGCTTTGCCGATGGCGGGGCCGTAAGGATGAAGGGCGCGGCAGGGCTCCCTCATTTTGGTTAGTTCAATTTCTACTTCGCCGAGGCGGTACCGTTGGCCCAAGCGGAGGGCGCCGCGGTCGAGGCCGACCGTGGTCACGTTCTCACCCAGCGCGCCAGGGTAGACGGGGAACCCGGCGGCTTTGAGCTCTTCGAGGCCTTCGGCCGTGAGCAGAAGCAACGCTTGGTTCGGACCGCCGTGGTACTTGCGGTTTTTCTGGACGTCACCGGCGATGCCGAGCGGCGTCACGTGGGCTTCCAGAATCGGAAGCTTCGGGACGCCGCCCCGGGAAATAGCGAGTTGGAGAACGGTAGGCAACAAATTCTAGTTTAGATGTCGTAGTAGAGCGCGAATTCGTAAGGGTGGGGCCGGAGCCGAACCGCGTCGGCTTCGTGGTGCCGTTTATACGAAATATACGTCTCGATCAACTCTTCGGTAAACACGTCGCCTTTCAGCAAAAAGTTGTGATCGTCCTCCAGACAATTCAGCGCTTCTTCGAGCGAAGCGGGCATGGAGGCGACCGACTTCATCTCTTCCGGCGACAGGTCGTAAATGTCCTTGTCGAGCGGTTCGCCGGGGGAGATTTTGTGCAGGATTCCATCAAGTCCGGCCATCATCATCGCGGCGAAGCCGAGGTAGGGATTGCAGGCGGGATCCGGGGGGCGGAATTCGACGCGCTTCGATTTCGGGCTGGCCGAATACATTGGGATGCGGCAGGCGGCCGAGCGGTTGCGGCGGCTGTAGGCGAGGTTCACGGGGGCTTCGTAGCCGGGGACAAGACGCTTATAAGAATTCGTCGTCGGGGCGATGATGGCCGACAGGGCGCGAGCGTGTTTCAGCAAACCACCGGTGTACCAAAGCGCCATCTGGCTGAGACCAGCGTAGCCGTCGCCGGCAAACAGCGGCTTGCCATCCTTCCACAACGACTGGTGGCAATGCATTCCGGAGCCGGCATCGCCATAGATCGGCTTGGGCATGAACGTGACGGTTTTACCGTACTGGTGGGCGACGTTCCGGACGACGTATTTATACGTCATCATGTTGTCGGCGGACTTGACGAGGGTGTCGTAGCGCTGATCGATTTCGCACTGGCCGCCCGAAGCGACTTCGTGGTGATGGCATTCGATGACGAGGCCGCAGGACTCCATAACCTCTACCATCTCGGCACGGAGATCCTGATAATGGTCGGTCGGCGGGACGGGGAAGTAGCCCTCTTTATAGCGCGGGCGGTAGCCGTGGTTGTTCGACTCCCGACCGGTATTCCAGCGGCCCTCTTCGGCGTCGATGTAGTAATAGCCGGAGTTCGGGGTGCAGTCGAAGCGAATGTTATCGAAAACGAAGAACTCGGCTTCGGCGCCGACAAAACAGGTGTCGGCGATGCCGGTGGAGCGGAGATAGGCCTCGGCCTTCTGGGCGATGTGGCGGGGGTCGCGTTCGTAGGACTGGCGCGTGATGGGGTCCTTGACCATGCCGGTCATGACGAGGGTGGGGGTCTCGTAGAAAGGGTCCATCATGGCGGTGGAGGGATCCGGGATCAGGATCATGTCCGATTCGTTGATGGCAGCCCAGCCGCGGATGGAGGAGCCGTCGATGCCGAAGCCGTCTTCGAACGCGTCCTCGGTGAGCATGGCGATGGGGTAGGAAATGTGGTGCTGAAGGCCGGGAATATCGGTGAAGCGCATGTCAAGCTGCTTGGCACCACTTTCCTGGGCGAACGCGAGAACGTCTTTGGGACTCATGGAAGCTCCGGGGTGAGAGAATCGGGGGATGGAATTAGCGCCGCGGCGACAGTACACGGTGAGCGAACTGACGGGTGAGATTGCGGGGATCCTGTCAAACGAGTTTACAAACATTTGGGTGAGCGGGGAAGTCTCCGGGTTAAAGGTGGCCACGAGCGGCCACGCTTACTTCACATTGAAAGACGGCGGGGCGCAGATTAAGTGCGCATGCTGGAAGGGAAGTTATCGGCTTTTGCGGTTTAAACCGAACGATGGCCTCGCCGTTTTGGCGCGGGGTCGGGTGGAGGTCTATGAGCCGCGCGGCGAGTATCAACTGATCGTCGAAACCATTGAGCCGCTGGGGCAGGGGGCGTTGCAACTGGCCTTCGAGCAGCTGAAGAAGCGCCTGGAAGCCGAGGGTTTGTTTGCGACGGCGCGAAAGCGGACGCTGCCTAAACTGCCGCAACGGGTCGGGATTGTGACGTCGGCGACGGGGGCGGTGATCCGCGATTTCCTGACTGTCATTGAACGGCGATGCCCAGGGCTGCACGTGCGGCTTTGGCCGGCGCAGGTGCAGGGGACGGGGTCGGCGGAGCAGGTGGTGGAAGGCGTGCGTTACTTTTCGGCCGGCGGTTGGGCCGACGTGGTCGTGGTAGCCCGGGGCGGGGGATCGCTGGAGGACTTATGGACGTTCAACGAAGAATCCGTCGCCCGGGCGATTTTCGAATGTTCGGTGCCGGTGATCTCCGCCATCGGGCACGAGACCGATTTTACGATTGCTGACTTCGTCGCGGACTTGCGGGCGCCAACTCCGTCGGCCGCGGCCGAGATTCTGACGGCGACCCGGGAAGCGATGATGGACCAGATCGACAACGCGCAGTGGAAGATGACGCAGGCGCTGCGCTATCTGATTTCGGTGGCAGCGCGGCGGTGGAGCGCGGTGGGGGTGGAAGGCGTTCAGGCGTCGATCGCGCGGAAGATCAACCGGGCGCAGCAGCGGGTGGACGATGCCGATTTTGAACTGCGGGGGTTGGGTCGGGGGTTGGTGGGGCAGGCGCGGGAGGATTGGACGGAGTTGGACGTTCGGCTGCGGCGGTTGGATTTACGGCTGCGCATGGCGGCGGTCCGCGGGCGATTGGAGCGAGCAGAGCGGCGAGGCGCCGAGTTGATGGAACGGCGTTTAGCAGGAGCGGAGCGGCGATTGGAGGTGGGCCGGGCTACTCTGGAGCAGTTGAGCCCGCTGAAGATTCTCGAGCGCGGGTATGCCGTGGTGATGCGCTACAACGGGCAAGTAGTGCGGGAAGCCGCGGACGCGATGCCGGGCGAAGGGTTGATCGTACGCTTGGGCAAGGGGGAACTGGCGATCAAGGTCATGGGCTAGCAATCGCGTCAGGCCCGATGGGGCTACTTTGGGGCGAAGTAGCGAGAGGCCCCGTAGGCGGCCAAAGCGCTGGCCACCATCAGGAATGTGCTCGGTTCCGGAATGGACGAATCTGGCGGTAGTGGTGGATCCAGCACCGGAGGCGGACAGAAGGTTGGTGGCGTCTCGATGTGCGGCGGAACGGAAGGGGGCCCGCCCGGAGGTTGGTTGGGCGGCGTGATCGACGGCGGGGCCGGAGGCGGCAACGTTTTCGGGGGCTGGAAGGTCGGCGGAATGGAGCCCGAGGGCGGCAGGACGCTGATGGGGGGGGGCGCGGAGGAGGACCGGATGTAGGCGGAACCGTCAAGTTGGGAGTTGGGGGTAGGTAAGTGATCAGCGTTGGATTGAACAATGCCGGGGGGAACGGTCCTGCCGGATTCAAAGTGCCCGGGCCTGCCGAAGGCGGAAGGAAGCCGTTGCCACCTCCCCCTCCTGCTGTTCCGCCAACGGCGAAACCACCGCCGCCGAAAGGGATATAGAGGGGGCTGGAGGCGATGACTCCGGCAGGTTCCAAGAACAGTCCATAAAACAAACCCGGCGAAATGAGGCGCGATTCGGCACCCGAAATCTCTGGATAGCGCGTTAAGACCAAAGCGCCGCCGATTGGGCTCGCTTCGGGTACCGGCGGAATACTGGCAAGAAGTCTCTCGTCTTGAAACGAATCGAAGACGACCTCCTCCGGCTCGCCTCCTTTTGCCGCCACCGGTTCCATTGGGACCGACGAAACGCGATTGCCGCAGCGGCCGCGCAGCATCGTCGCTCCGTCGGTCAGTACGACTTCACCTTTCTTCAGCGTCATCATTCGCTTCGTCCAGAAAACCTTGTCCCGAATGCGGTAGGAAACGAAACCTTGGCGGTCTCCCTGGAGTTTCTCCACCTTAAAGCTGGCCGGAACCAACCCCGCGTAGTGCTCGCGAACCACGGCATCGTCCATAACGGCCGTCGCCATCTCCTGAGGAGTAGAAAGGCCGCCCGAAACGACGGAGTAGGGGTGGACGGGCCGACTGCCAGATGCCATTTTGGCTTTGTCCGTCAGCGCGGACTTAACCGGAGGATTCTCTACCGTCCCGCTCTGGACCGCCTTCCGCTGACAAGAAGAGCCCAGCAAGACCACAAGCAGAGTGAAAATAGGAAGTCGCGCATGCATTGTGAAAAGCGCAGCTCGAATGTTCTTGCCGGCTGAGAGGAGCGAAGTGTGAATCAGATATGGAATCATCGATGGGCCAAAAAAGGGTTGTTCGTACTCTGCCTTTTGCCGCTGTTGGGGTTGGTTTGGCGTTGGGAGCACAATCAGTTGGGAATCAACCGAATCGAAACGGTGGCCCGCTTCACTGGTGATTGGACTTTACGGTTTCTGGTTGGCGCCCTGTGCATTACTCCGTTACGGCGTCTGCCCGGCCAAAGCGGACTCATTCGTTTTCGAAGGATGGTCGGACTATTTGCGTTTTTCTACGGTTTCCTGCACGCCTTGCATTACTACTCGATCGATGCGCAGTGGAACCACGAGATCGTCTGGGCTGATGTTACAACACGCC
>CANNLB010000050.1 GCA_947505565.1 Acidobacteriota bacterium
GATTGTTGTGTACGAGTGGGCCTGTGGCGCAGTTGGGAGCGCGCTTCCATGGCATGGAAGAGGTCAAGGGTTCGAATCCCTTCAGGTCCACCAAATTTTTTTGCCAGATAGAGAGAGTGGCGAGTAGGCAGGACGCTCCGCAACCCTAATAAGCAAAGCCCCTTCACTCTATCGGAGCGTTGTCGGGCGCTTCTCCACTCGATAAGAACGCAGACCCTCGGGAGAGCCGAGAGCGAAGTTCATCGGCAATTTACGCGCTCAATTTCCCCGCGTCCTTCCACTTCGAACTTCGCCGCGTGGCGTCCAAATCATGCCGCCGAATGCGAGCGTACAATACCGCCACCGGTTGCTCTTTCAACCACAAGCGGAACTCGGACTCGCCACGAGCGGAGAACTCGGCGTGGATGTCTGGGAGGCCGAGTTGTCCCGGCTTCGTGACCGGCGTCGGCGGTGTCGCCTTTGGTCCCTGAAGCGGGGCAAGCACCACGTCCAATCGGCTTGCGAAGTCCGTGTTGCGCGCGGCTTCTTCACTGAGTAGCTTGACTGAGTAGCTTGACGAGTCCGTTCAGGATCGTTATGAGGCTTTCCTCTTTTCGCATGCTTCACTAATCTCATAGGTCAGTCGTCGGAACGGGTGATACGCCTTATCGTACTTCCCCTTTGAAGCGCGGATGTCGGCTTCCACGTCCGCGCCGCGTGCAACTGAAACCGGCTGAGGCATGAAGCTGTCGCAAAGGCGTGACTGTTGAAGGGTACCCGCTTCGCCTAATCGACCAAGGCGGCGAGCCTTCAAGTCATCCATAACGCGGTTGTGGAGGTTGTTGCGCTGAACCTTGGTGGCGACGATCCCGGCCGGAGGTATCGAGCGGCCAAAATGTTCTTCGCAAATCGTTCGAAATTCTCCACGATCTGATAGATGCCCTATGTAGAGACGATATCAAGGATCGCCGGAATCACGTAGCCTGTTGAGATTCGGAGTCCATTTTGGGTGACCGTTCCAAGGCTTGGCGGACAATCAAGGATGACGTAGTCATATCGGCCTAGGACGGGTTGAAGGGCGTTCTTTAGGATCTCCAGCGGGTTCGTAGTGAAGTTGCCGGACAGGGCAATCATCGGGATACGATCTTGAATGTCAATGAGCCGGATACTTGACGGCAGAAGATCCAGCCGGGCTATCCCATCATTGACTATTGAGACCCGTTTGGCTATCGCTGTCTCAATATCACGCTTTGGCGGTTCATGGAAATTGATTCGATCAGAGAGCAGTTTAGCGATAGTCCTCCCCTCACGGTCCAACTCGGACCATTTGTCCTCTGAGATCAATGTCACAGTGGCGTTCGTCTGTGGGTCGAGATCCACCAACAGGACATGCTTTCGGTCCTCCTGGGCCAGGATCTCAGCAACTGCCAAGGCGGTAGTGGTCTTTCCCGCTCCACCCTTGTGGTTGATGAAACTAAGGACGTGAGTGGCTTCGTTCTTGAAAGACCGCACCCAAGTGACGACGGTTTAACGATCCCACACAGGACCGCCGCGAAGGGTTTGGATGGGTTTGGGGAAACTGTCGTAGCGTAGTCGCCAGTTCGTTACGGCCTGTTTCGTGACGTTGGATAGAGATGCAATTTGTTAGGCGGCAAGTTGCTGTCGGCAGCGTCGCTGGCCAAGATGATTTCACCTACCAAGACCAGATCTGATTACGCGATGGGCGTGTACCTAGGCATGAAGAACGGGCACAAATTGATCAGTCATATCGGGGGCGTGGGCCCCGGGATGCCGGGCTTGACTGGGAGTCTCTTCTACTTTCCCGAGGATAAGCTGACGGTGGTGGTGCTGGCGAACCGGATGCTGGTGCGGTCCGTAACACTGCGGGTCGACAGATCATTGACCACCCGGCCGAGTTGAGCCTCGGTGGCGCGGGCCGTCGATTGCGGACGTGCTCACGCCCGGCCTGATACCTGAGGTCCTCCAGCCTGGGCTCCGGGCATTGTCGCGTGGGGAGTCAGTTATCAAGGAATACTTGCCCACTTCGCGAGGAGCAAGCCGAATCGGCCGTTCGCGTAGTCGGAACCGCCCGACTCGCACATGCCCGCCACACTCAAGCAGTCCCTGGTGCTGCTCACGGCTCATGGGCCTCGGCGCCCCCCAGAAATTGACCACCTCTGCTCGAATAGACTTGACCAGATCACAAACTGATCCTGCCGCGTGGCATGCCGACGGGCGGGACCTTCCTCCTCCGTGCCGCAGACGCGTATATCGGTAAATACGTTTAGGCACCGACTTTTTGCCCGCGCGGCCAGACCGAGCGCCACAAGCCCATGCTCGTCGGAGAGGCAGCGCCGTCGGGGCCCGCTGGTGGTAAAGTTATGGCGAGCAGAGCTAGTCAATTCTTCGCGAGTGCCGACGCATTCACCGATCAAACAGAAAATCTTTGGTCCCGATGCCTGTTCGAATCAGCGGCTTGCCACGCCCCGGTCTCTCCCCATCAGCGGATGCCCTTCGCGCCAGGATACCCTTAAGCGTACGGGACAGTGTTCGCGTTTTAGGAATTCCCCTAGGCTCTGCCCGGGAAAAACAGCAGGATGCCAGGAAGTATGCAAAAAAGGTACTTCCATGTTCGGCACGTTGAATCCAGCCTCCCCCGGGGCCGTTCGAAACCCAAAAGTCCGCAAGCCACTGCTGTCGAGTCTGCGGCACTGCATAACGAGCTTCCGGAAATTCGTTCACAAGCACTTTACATTTATTTTCGATCGCTGTAATTCGTTAATTACACTGCATTTATCAGGAACATAGGACCGTCTCGCCAACAGTTCTTAGTTCGGATTCGACCACTCGACTGATAGATTCAGGGCGTGATGAAACGCAATTCTTTGAAGCCATCCCAGACGTTGTTTCTGCCCATGGCTCAGTCGGGGGTCGAATCTTCCTCTTGCATCAACACGTGGGGCGATCTCAGCCCAGCCGCAATCAAGTGCCAGCGGACCACCTCGGAAACGGAGCTGCCCATTGAGGCCCCGGCGGTGTCCGTTCCCGCGGAAACCGCAGTCGAATCAGCAATCCGCTTGTTTCGCCACGCGGTTTTTGGGGAACCACTCTCGGCGCTGCTCTCGATCGACCCCCGTGCGGGCTCCCATAGCCTGCTGCCCCGTCCGCCTCTCCGCCAGTGGCGCCCCGTCCGCGGATGGACCAATGCGCCGGCAGAACACTCCGGTCGCTACGCCGTTGTTTACACAAAAGTCGCTCTTGCCGTTCAGGCCGCCCTCCGCGAATGGATGTCCTGCCTCTACTTCGATTCCCTCGAACGGTTCGCGGATATTGACCTCGCCTGCGGCATCACCGCCTGGCGCGCCTCCCGGCCGGCCACTGGCGATCACGTCGATTGCATGGCCTACGATATTCTCGACCACCGCATGATGGGCCGCTGCTTTCACTGGATCGAACGAACTTTTGGCGGAGAACTCCATCTTTTGCGGCCAATCACCCGTTCGCTGGGGCCCGTTCAATCCGAAGCCTTTAACCCCGCGCTCGCCGACCGAATCCTGGTCAGAGTCAAACGTTCGCAACGCGGCCTCTACTCCATGCTGAAGGCCGAAGAGGATATCATCACCCAAATCATCAAGTTGGCTACCATGATTCCTCAACTGCAAACGAAAGGGCCTACCCAGAGGCGGGCGGTCAGCTCCGAGATCGAACGCCAGGTCCGCCGGACCTTCGCCACCATCGAAGTTCGCCTCAAACGATTTGCTCCCACTGCCGACTTCTCCGCCGTGCCGAGCCTGATCCTGACCGTCTTCACCGAGACGCTCGAGCAATCTATCGCCATGATTGAAGCCAAAATCGCGTTTAAAATCTCGGCTTGACACCTCAATTCCGAATCTGCGATACAAGGAAGGCCCCTTTATGATGAACTCGGCTGAATTCGCTAATATCGCTAAAGCCGAGAACGCTTTCTGGTGGTATCGCGGCATGCGCCAAATTATGTTCGGCCTGCTCGATCCCACCGCCAGGAAACGGAAGTTTCGCCGCGTTGCCGAAATCGGAGCCGGCACCGGACACTTCGCCCTCGCCCTCCAAGAGCGCTACAACTGGCCGATGTATCCCCTCGATCTCGGCTGGGAGGGCCTCGAGTTCGGCAAAACGCTCGGCGTCCAGCGGATGGTCCAGGCCGATATGTGCCAACTGCCGTACCAAAACCAGGCCTTCGACGCGGTCGTTTCCATGGACGTCGTCGTCCATCTGCCCCGCGGCAAGGAAGACAAACCCCTCGCCGAGTTCGCTCGCGTCCTCGAACCGGGCGGACTCCTCGCCCTGCGCGTCTCCGCCCTCGATATCTTGCGGAGCCAACATTCCGAGTTCGCTCACGAGCGCCAGCGTTTTACCAAATCCCGGCTCCTCGCCCTCGCCGAACGACACGGGTTCCGAACCCTGCGCTGCACTTACGCCAACTCGCTGCTCATGCCCGTCGCCCTGTTCAAGTTCCGCCTCGTCGAACCGCTCCTCGGCGGCCAAGCCTCCAGCGGAGTCGAACCCGTCGCCCCGTGGCTCGATAGCCTGCTCTACGCTCCGCTCGCGGCCGAAGCAGCCCTGCTCGCCGGCGGCGTTAACCTTCCGCTCGGGCAGTCGCTGATTCTCCTGGCGGAGAAGTCGTAAAGCCCCATTCGACCCACTCGCTGCTCAGCGGGTAGTACAAACCCAACCGCACCGGGCGGTCGTCCATCGCCGATAGCAAGTGCCCGTAACGCTGTAACTGCTCCTGATGCGCCGCCGTCGGTCGGCCAGTCTTATAGTCAATGATCCACCGGGTCCCCATCTCATCGACAAACGTCCGATCCAGGATCACGCTGTAAAGCTGGTCTCCAATGCGCCCCGTCAGCGGCCATTCGTTCCGGGCCTCGGCTTGGTCTCTCAGAATCCATTGGCCGCGCTCGCTCCGCAGCGTAGCTCGCAGTGCCAGCAAACAATGCTCCACCGCCTCTTCCGGCAACTGCGTCCGCAAGAATGGCTTCGTTTCCTCCAGTCGCTTCTCGGGCCAGGCAGCCAACCCGTCCCGGGCGATCCGCTGCAAAATCAAGTGGGCCGCCGTCCCGGTCGCCCGCTGCTCCCAGGGTCCTGACTCCTTGGCGTCATCGACCTCGTCAATCTCTTCGACCTGCGGCCAAGCCATCGGCTCCGGCGGGAGCGGAGTCGACCAATCCGCCGGCAACCGCCGCAAAATCTGCCGGGTCGCCCCGGGCTCGGCACCATCAACGGGCTGAATCACCGGCGCCAACGTCGCCTCCAGAAGATGGCCCAAGGTCCCACGGCGGAGCTTGCCGTGGACCAAAAGATAAAGCTGCCGCTTTGCCCGGGTGCAAGCGACATACAGCAACCGCGAAATCTCCAGCGTCGTCCGCGTCTTGTCGTGGTCCCGCAAATACTCGTAAATCGGGTCCGGCCCCGCGCCGGTCTCGCGAATGCAACCCAACAGCAGTTCTTCCCCGGCCATGCGCCAGCGCAGCAAGCTCGGCTGGTCGTTGGCACCGATCCGGTGCAACTCCGGAAGGATCACCACGTCAAACTCCAGGCCCTTCGCTTTATGCATCGACAATATCTGAATCCGGCCGTCCGCCAGCGGGTCTGGCCGGGCGAACAAACGCTGCAAGGCAGCTGTCAAATCCGCCGCCGGATCAAACGAATCGAGCAGTGCAAAGAAGGCCGCGGTGTTTTCGAGATCTGTCGCCGAAGCCAGCGTGGCCGGGCCACCCAGAGCCAGCCACAGCCGCTCCACCTGCTGCCGCAGGCCGCCGCGTTGCCGTTCGCGGCGAGCCGTTTCGAGCGCCTCCACAACCCGGGGCGGAGCCAGTCCCGCCGCCAAATCTGCCAGCGTGGCGCCCGCCCACGGGGCCCGGCACACCGCCAGATAAGCCGTTCGATCTTCGGGGTGCAGCAGCGCCCGGGTCAAGGCTTCCAGGTCCCGCACCGCGCTGCGCTCGCCCAACTGGTCCAGGTCCACCGCTTGAAACCGAATGCCCCGCTTCTGCAACTCAGCCATGATCGGCACCGCGTGGCTCTTGTTCCTCACGAGGATCGCAATCTTACTCTCCGGATGCCGCTCGACGAGGTCGGCCACCGTATCGGCTCCACCCCACAGCGGGGTCACCTGGCATTCCGGATACTCCCGCGTCGCCTCGCTCGCGGCATAGGGGACTGCCCCGGTCTCGATGTCCACCTCGGGAGCCAGCACCGACGGAAACACCGCATTGAACCAACCGATCAGCTCCCGGTCGGACCGAAAGTTCCGCGTCAGCTGTTGGAACTCCAACGGCAAATGGCCCAGCCCCTCGGCCGCCGCCCGTAGAAACAAACCAACATCAGCCTCGCGAAAGCCATAGATCGATTGCATCGGGTCGCCCACCAAAAACAGCGTCCGGCCATCACCCGGGACCCATTCGGCGGTCAACCGCCGCAGAATCTCGTACTGCGACGAAGAGGTATCCTGGAACTCGTCGACGAGCAGATGCTCGATTCGGTAGTACAACGCCTCGGCCAGCGGCGTCGGCTGGTCCAGCGTTCCGAGCGCCGCGATGGCCGCCATCGCGACCTCGGCGTAGTCGGTCTCGGCGCGCTCTTGAAACAACAGCTTCAGCTCCGCGGCGGCGAGCTTCAAGACGTCGAGGATCGCCTCGGTCAGCTCCCATTGTTCGTTCGTCAGCCGCTCCGGCGGCAGCGGCTTCTCAATCAGCTCGATGAAGGCCTCGGACGGTCCGTTGGCCTTCGCCCACTTCTTGCTCACCGTACCGGCCTTCGTCAGCGCCGCCGCTTGCACCTCGGCCCAAGGGCCGCTGACCCCCGACGGAGCCGCCGCCCGCAGCCGGTCGTGATGGAGCCCAGCGATCACCCCGAGCGCCGCCTCCAGCCCCGGACGATCAACGTGCAGATGCCGCAGCCACTGGTCGCGCCGGGCCAACATCTCCGCGATCTTCTCGACCACGCGGCCGAACTGATTATCCAAATGCAACAGCAACCGGGCCACCGAAGTATTACCCTTCTCGACATCGCGAACAGCGGCCAGCGCCGCGGAGTAATGCAGGCTGCCCGGCTCCGGCGAAATCTGAGGCGGCGTCCCGAACCGGCTCAACCACGGCATCTGCTCAGCCAGCGAGCGGCAGAACCCATCGAAGGTTTGAATGCGGAGCCGGGCCGGGTTATCGACGAGATCCCAGCCGCGCTCGTTCACAGCCAGCGCGAACGCCCAGGTCTTGCGCTTGTGCGGCTCAGTCGGCTCGGGCCCCAGCGCAAGCTCCAAGGCCTGCACGAGGCGAGCTCGCATCTCCCCGGCCGCCTTCTTCGTGAACGTAATCGCCACCACGGATTCGGGCTGTTCGACAGTCGCCAGCAGCGCCAGAAAGCGCTGCGTCAACAGCTCCGTCTTGCCCGAGCCCGCTGGAGCCTGCACAAGGAACGATTGGGTCGTATCGAGCACTCGCTCGCGTACCACGTCAGGCAGGGGTCACCTCCGCGATCCGGCACAGCGTATGGAGATGACAATAGGCGCACGGCTTGCCGTTGTCCTTCGGCTCCACCGTCGCCACGCCGGCTCGGAGCTCGTCTACCAGCCCCGTGATCACCGTCCGCCAATCTTCGACCGGCACCGGAGCCGAGACCAGTTCGCAAGCGCCGCGCCGGACCTGGGCGAACGCCACCGCCGTCGGCGTCGGGTCGGCCGTGATGGCGTAGATCGGCAACTGCGGTTCATCCGGCCGGTCGCCGTCCCAGTTTTTTTTCGAGACCAAGCCGGTCTTGTAGTCGAGGATCACGGTGCTGCCATCGGGCAGCCGGTCGATCCGATCTGCCCGGGTCGAGAAGCTCAAACCCTTGAAGTCCGGAATCAGCCGCTGTTCAAAGCCGACGACGCGAAAGGGCTCGCGTTCGGCTTCGACGGCGAGCCATTCACTCAGCACTTGGCGGAGCCGCAACCGTTCGAGCAATCCTAAAGCGCCGGGGAGTTCGGCGACCGCCTCGCCGATGCAGCGGTCGAGCAGTTCGGTCCAGTCGGTGGAGACGAGCGTGGCGTGGTCGCCACATTCGCGCCAGAACAGTTCGAGGGCCTTATGGAGCATCGTGCCCCGGTCCCGGGCGTCGATCCCTTCTTCGGGGCTCTCCAGTGGCCGGGCGTGCAACTGGGTCAGGGCGAAGGCTTGGAAAGGGCACTGGGCCTGAGATTTGATCGCCGCGGTCCCGGATGGCACCTGAACGATCGGGGCCAAGGCCGGGCCCTGACGGTCTTCGAAGGTCTCGATCACAGCCGCCTCGCGGATCATCTGGGGCCAGGTTGGATAGGACGGGAGAGTATCAGCAAAAGGAGGGAGATGGGCGATGAGCCGACTCGGACGGAGTTCGATGTCGCTGTCGCGATCGGCGTAACTGAAGACGATGTGCGGCGCGGTCTGCTGGAGACGGGCGATGATTTTGCGGGCGAAGTCGAGTTCGCGTTCGGCCGAGGAGTGGGGGAGTCCGCGTTCGCGCTGCAAGCGGTAGGGCAGGAACGGGTTCGGTTTGGCGGCGGGGGGCCAGGCGCGGTCGTCGAGACCCTGCACCCAAAGCGCATCGAACTGGGCGCCGGCGGCTTGGAGCGCTTCGAGGATTTGGATCGGCAGGGTTTGGGTTTCGGGTTGGAACACCTCTTCAGTGAGCAGGCGTTCGAGCAGGGAGAGGGCGGGGCGGGGGCCAAGGCGACCGGCGACGAAATCGAGTTCGCCAAAAGAAGCGAGCACCTTCTGCCAGCGGCGCTCGGTTTGCCGCTCTTCGCTGGAGAGCGTTCGCTCGCCGGGCCAACCGGCGGAGCCGAGAAGTTGGAGAAACGTCGCGGCCCAGTCGGAGGGGAATTTCGGTT
>CANNLB010000051.1 GCA_947505565.1 Acidobacteriota bacterium
CAATTCCCCAGGTGAAAACCCCTGCGACTTCAAGACCCGAATTAAATGCTGACCGCTCTTCTCGCTGAATCCTACCCCAAACTCCGCCGCCCGGCTCAATGGCAGCTTTCTCCGCTCCAGGTATGCCCGCGCGTCGGCCCCCGCCGGACCGGCCAAATTTTGCTGAAAAACCTTCGCGGCAATCTCGTGCATCGCCAGGACGGCCGTCCGCATGCGAGCCTCCGGATCGTTCATGGCGCTCTTCTTTTCCGGCATCGGAACCCCAAACTGTTCCGCCAAGGAAGAAATCGCCTCCTGGAACGTAACTTTTTCGTATTCCATGACGAACTTAATCACATCCCCCCCCGCCCCGCACCCAAAGCACTTGTAAAACTGCTGCGTCGGGTGAACATTGAACGATGGAGACTTCTCGCTGTGAAATGGACAAAGGCCGATATAACTACTCGTCCCGCGCTTCTTCAGCGGGACGTAGGCACCGATCACTTTCACGATATCAACGGCGCTCTTCAACTGTGCGGCAAAATCCATGTGGGTATGATGTCTAGTATGACCCGCTTGCTCGTCGCGTCTCTCCTTCTCCCCGCCCTCGCCTTGGCCGCCGAACTGAAGTTTGAAGACTTCGTCGTCGATACCCCCGGTCTGTGGACCGTCAACGATGGCGTTATCACCGGCAAACACAGCGGTCTGCAATACAACGATTTTCTCCGCACGAAGAAGCACTACAGCAATTTCCGGCTTGCTCTCCAATTCCAACTCGTCGGCGGAATCGGCAACAGCGGTGTCCAGTTCCGGTCCAAACCCGTCCCCGATTCCCACGAAGTGGCCGGCTACCAAGCCGACGTCGGCGAAAAATATTGGGGCGCTCTTTATGACGAATCCCGTCGCAAGAAGGTGCTGGCCCAAACGCCGGTTACCAATCTCGACACCAAGGCCTGGCACAAATACGTCATCACCGCCGACGGTGACCACATCACTTTGGAGCTCGACGGCAAGAAGACCGTCGACTACCGCGAAGCCGAACCCGGCATGGACCGAACCGGTTTCCTCGCCCTCCAGGTGCACAGCGGCCCCGGCATCGAAGTGCACTTTAAAGATCTTCAAATCACTGAGCTCCCCCCCGGCCCCGCTATTGGAGAGAATGGCTCCAGCGCCATCCCAAACTTCGCCAACCTGGTCGGGCCCAAGGGCCTGTTCGTTCTCTTCGTCCGCTCCGCTGATTGGTGACCGTACTGCAAAACTCAGCTCGTGGAGCTGGGACAACAAGAAGGAAATCTGCGGAAACTGGGACTGAATTCTTTAGCCGTCAGCTACGATAGTGAATCCGTCTGGCGTCACTTCATGGAGAGAAAGAAGCTCGTCTTCCCCTACCTGGCGGATACTCGCTCAAAGCTGATCGACTCCTTCGGGCTGCGCAACAAAGCCGTTAATATCGACTTCATGCAAGGGATTCCTCATCCGGGAATCTTCCTGCTTGACGCCAAAGGCCGCATTACCGCCAAGTACTTCGAAGACGACTATCGCGAACGGTTCACCATCGCTTCCATCTTGAACGGTTCCTTTGGCCAGCAGGCGGCGACGCAAGGCGAGTACACCGGCAAGCGCATCAATGTGCGGACCAGCGCCAGCACTTCGGTCGTCAAGGGCGGCCAGCGCATCCGCCTCACCCTGACCTCGACGCTCGGCCCCGGCCTTCACGTCTACGCCCCCGGCGCCCCGGAGGACTTTATCCCTGTCTCCTGGACCATCGAAGGAGCCAAGGCGACCGCTCCCACTTGGCCCAAGGCCGAAAAGAACTTCCAGTTCAGCGGTACTTTTGAGGCCTCCCGGGACATCATCCTCCCCCCGCAATTGAAAAACGAAGAGCTCATCATCAAAGGAATTCTCCGCTATCAAAGCTGCACGGAGACCGTCTGCTATCCGCCAGAGAGCATAGCGGTCGAGTGGAAGTTCCTCAGCGAGAGCCACGACCGCGAACGCGTCCCCGCCGAAATACGCCGCAAATAAATGGATTCGATCTACTACGTCATCACTTGGCTCTGTCATCGCACCTGCGATCACTGCTACGACGACCGCTTTCGCCCCTACCCCCAAGGCGCTCCCGAACACACTCGTCCCGACGCCATCGTCGCCCACTTTCCGGACATTCTCGGCAAGGTAATTCTTGCCGGGGGAGAGGTTCTGCTCGATCCCGTTCGCGAGCCGGTTCTCTACCCCACGCTCGAATTGCTCTATAGCAAATACGGCGATCAAACCCGTATCGTGGTTCAGACCACCGGCGACCTGCTAACCCGCAAGATCATCGCCGAACTCCGCGCCCATCACGTCTCGTCCATCTCAGTTTCCGGCATGGATGATTTCCACCCCGGCATGCTCGAACGCCGCGACAAAATCGAAGCCATGCTCATCGCCGATGGGGGCCCGTACTCCTTCTTCGGCGCCACCCCGGACCAATGGATCGGTAAGCTCTGGCCTCGCGGTCGGGCCTGGAAGAACGCCCTCTCCCAAGCCACCATGACGGATAATTTCTGCAACCAATGGAGCGGGGGGCTCAACTTCCTCGGCGGAGTCGGGGCTGAAGTTTCCATCGAACCCAACGGCAACGTCTACCCCTGTTGCCTCAAAACCAAGCTCCCGATCGGCAACCTTCACGAAGCTCCCCTCGAAACGATTCTCGCCCGGCATCGCGGCAACCCGGTCTACATCGCCATCAACAGCGGCCAACCCCAGGAGATGGGCCTAGCCCACGGCTGGTCAACCGAGGAGTTCCGCCGCAAAAGCCGCGCCATCCTCCCCTCCGGCCAAGTTTACGAAAATCTCTGCATCGGCTGCGATCGCTTTCACGACGAAGTGTTAAGCAACTCCGCATCCGACGGCCGCAAGTAAGTCGGCTCCACCAGCGCCGGGTGCACTCCGCCTCGCCTCGCCGCAATCCGTCCCACCGCCCCCGCCAATAAAGGACCCGCGTCAATCCGCTGTGCCTCGCCAATGGCGAATTGCTCAAACTTACAAACCGCCATCGGCACCACCACCGTCAAGTCTTCGGCATAGACCCCGCAGTAAACATCCCCTCGCCGGGCGTCAAAAATGGGAGCGCGCAAAGGACCTGTTCCAAGGCTCGCCAGTGCTTCCAGGTTCGTAACCCCTGCCAGCGGCTTGCCCGAGGCAAACGCCAGCCCCATGGCCGCCGTAAGCCCCACCCGGACTCCCGTAAAGGCGCCCGGGCCCGTAGCCGCCGCAAATAGCTCGATCGCCTCCAGCCCGACCCCATGGTCGGTCAGCAAACTCTCGATCGCCTCAAATAAAATATGCCCGTACCCATCCGTCGATTCCAGCCGACGCTCTTCCCATAGCTCCGCCCCCCGCAGAAGCGCAATCGAACCCACTTCATTACATACGTCGATCGCTAAAATCATTGGGTCAGCCGGATCACCTTATCGGCCGCATAGATCTTGCCATTCGCGTTCATCCCCACCACCCGCAAACTCATCACCGCCGGAAACTTCGTCGCGATATCGGCCGGAATCTTCAACTGCCCGTTCGGCCCGGTCCCCAATACCCGCGCCCCCTGGCCCCCGTTCACCACCTCGCCCGTCCACAAAAACATCATCGTCCGCGTCGCTCGGGTCGGCTTCTTCATTTTGATGGAGAAGGGAAGTGCGGACGTGAGGCTAACGGTGTCCACCTTCGGTTCGGTCATCTCAAACGGCACCAGCTTTTCCACCATTTCGAGCTCCTGTACCATCGGTTCCCCGGCCGCAAATCGGTAGCTCTTCAGCATCCCTTCCTTCTTGCCGTCCCGGCTCAAATGCAGCACCCAGTCGTGGTCTTTTGACGGCGGCTCGGCGACAAACTTCTCGCCTTTCCAATCCTTCTTCTGCTTCAAATAATCGCCCGTCAGCGGATTGAACCAGTAGACATCGTAGGAATGCTTCTCAACCACCACCTCCACCGGCACGTTCGGATTCTCAATGTAGACGATGTATTCGACGTCCTCCAGCGCCACCGCCCGGGCCCCGTCGAGGTCGAAGTACGGCTCCAAATCCCAATGCCGCGTGCGCGCGAAAAGTTCTTGCCACGCCGAAACGTACTTGGCGCCCTTCTCGCTTGCCAGCTTCACCGTCGGATACTGCCCGTTGCACCACATGTTCCACAGCCGCTTCCGAAACGCCTCCGGGTCGTTGCCTTCTTCGAGCGCGATGCTCACCTTCGGCACGGTGTAGAGCTGGTGCTCAATCGCCCCGAGCTGATCGTCCACCGTCGAATACGCGATGTGATTCGCCCATCCATCGGCCAGCAGCGGCGCGCTCGTATCGCTCGTCACCCCGGTCCGCGGATGCCCATACGGGTCCATCTTCTTCAGCGCCAGCCCCGTCTCTTTCAACGTCGCCCGCGGCCCCCGCAACTGCCACGTGATGTTGAACGCCGCAAATCGGCCTACCAAATAACGCAGCGCTTTTTCGCGCTCCTGCCACATCGTCGGCAGGTCGCTCACCACCAGGTCCACCGTAATGCGCCGCTCGTTGTAAGCCCGCATCTGCTGCTCCACTTCGTCGAGCTTCGTTTGGTCTAATACCAGCCGCACATGGTTGAACTTCTGTCGCGCCAACGTCGCCGGATCCCCGCCCGTCGCCCCGAGCCACAGATGCGGCTGCTTATCTTCGCCCGTCGCCCAGTGCCGCAAATTCGCCGGCACCACAAAGCCCGGATGATCGTTCGGCAGCGCTTCAAAACTGCCCGTTTTCCCGCTGTATTGCGGCAAATTGGAAGTAACGCGAAAATCCCATTGCCCCGGATCGGTGGGGGAAACCCGCACCGTCATTTTCCCCGGCGCAGACACAAACGCCGGCATCAAAAACGTCTTATGCTTCGGCGACCGCACCTCGGCCTGCAACGTCGCCCCGGCAGGGGCGTCGAACACCAAGTCGCAGAGCGAGTACGCCGGAGTCGGCGCACAAATTGTCTGCGCGCTCAACGGCGCAGACAGGATCAGGAGCCAATGAGATACTTTCAACATGCTTCGGGTTCTTGCCATTATCCTACTGACGGTCGCTTCCGCGTCAGCCGCCTCGATTGCCGAAAAAATCGCCGGTATGGAAAAGCGCGACGGGTTGTTCCCACTCTATTGGGACGTGAAAACCGGAAACCTGTTTCTTGAAATTCCAAAGACCGGTGACGAGTTCCTTTTTTACACCTCGCTGCCGGCCGGCCTCGGCTCGAATGACATCGGCCTCGACCGCGGCCAAGTCGGTCGCTCCCGCCTCGTGCGCTTCGAACGCGTCGGCCCTAAAATCCTCCTGATCGAAGCCAACCAACGCTTCCGCTCCTCCTCCATCAACCAGTACGAACAGAAGGCCGTCGCCGACTCCTTCGCCAGCACCGTCCACTGGGGCTTTGCCGTGACTGCCGAAGAAGGCACCCGCGTCCTCATCGACCTGACCCCCTTTGTCGTCCGCGACGGTCACGACGCCGCCGCGGCCCTTCGGCGCTCCCGCTCCGGAGCGTACAAGGTCGATCCCACCCGCTCCGCCGTTTATCTCGACCGCACGAAAAGCTTCCCCACCAACACCGAAATCGAAGTACTCCTCACCTTCACGGGCGAGCCCCAAGGCCCCCTCGTCGCCTCCGTCTCCCCCTCCGCCGAAGCCTTCACCGTCCGCGAACATTACTCCTTCGTCGCCCTACCCGCCCCCGGCTTCGTTCCCAAGCCCCTCGACCCCCGCTCCAGCTTCAACGCCGTCACCTACATGGATTACTCGACGCCGCTCGGTGAACCCATCACCAAGCGCTACGCCCTGCGCCACAAGCTCCCCATCAAGTACTACCTCGACCCCGGCACCCCGGAACCCATCCGCCAGGCGCTCCTCGACGGAGCTCGCTGGTGGGCCGACGCCTTTCCCGCCGGTACCTACACCGTCGAAATGCTTCCCCCCGACGCCGACCCCATGGACGCCCGTTACAACATGATTAACTGGGTCCACCGCTCCACCCGCGGCTGGAGCTACGGCGCCTCCATCGTCGACCCCCGCACCGGCCAAATCATCAAGGGCAATGTTACCCTCGGCTCGCTCCGCGTCCGTCAGGACTACATGATCGCTGAAGGCGTCCTCGCGCCGTACGAAACCGGCCAGCCTGCGAACCCCGCGATGAAGGAAATGGGCCTCGCCCGCCTCCGCCAGCTCTCCGCCCACGAAGTCGGCCATACCCTCGGCCTCGCCCACAACTTCGCCGCCAATTCGGCCAGCGTGATGGACTATCCCCATCCGCGCATCGATCTCATCAACGGCAAGCCCTCCCTCGCCAACGCCTACGGAAAAGCGATCGGCCCATGGGATAAAATAGCCATCGCCTGGGGCTACAAAGACGACCCCCTTGACTATAAGACCTACCGTTTCTTGAGCGACGAAGATGCCCGCGACGAAGGCTCCGCCAGCCCCGTCGCCCACCTCTGGGACAACGGCTCGCCGACCGAGGAACTCGGCCGGATTCTCAACGTCCGCTCCGAAGTCCTGAAGCGCTTTGGCGAAACCAACATCCCCGTCGGCCAGCCCATGTCGACCCTCGCCGACACCTTGGTGCCCATCTACATGCTGCACCGCTATCAAACCGAAGCCGCGGCTAAGCTCCTCGGCGGAGTCGACTACAACTACGCCCTCCGCGGCGACGGTCAAAAAATCGCTGAACCCGTCTCCCCGGCCGACCAAGCCGCCGCCAAACTGCAGCTTTTCCGCACGATCGACCCGGCCGTCCTCACCCTCCCCGAGGCTCTCCTGAAGCTCCTCCCGCCCCGCGCCTTCGGCTACCCGGCCATCCGCGAGCAGTTCAAAACCCGCACCGGCCTCGTCTTTGACCCCGTTGCCGCCGCCGAATCCGCCGTCGCCCTCACGATCCGACTGCTCCTCAATCCTAATCGCGCCGCTCGCATGGAACAGCAAGCTGCCCGCAACGCGGCCTCTCCCAGCTTCGGCGCCGTCCTCAAGGAACTGATGGCCCTCACCGCGCAAAAGAAAACCGGCCTCCAATCCGAAATCCAAAATGCCACCCGCATGGTACTCCTCCATCACCTCATGGTCCTCGCCGCCGATGACGAAGCCCAAGCCTCGGTCCGCTCCATCGCTCTCGACCAACTGCTCACCATGAAGGCCGACAGCAGCCTCGCCGCCGCGCTGATAGACCGCTTCCAACGCGACGGCAAGCCCCCGGCCACGGCGAAACCCCTCGAAGCGCCCCCCGGCCAACCCATCGGTTGCGAGGACCCGTTCGTCGCCTTCCGCTAGGCTGCCCGCTGCTCCCGCGCCGTCCCTATCTCGACCAACCGTTCGCCCAAGTTGCGCAATTCGCCGCTCCGCTCCCGGCACAACGCCTCGGCCTGCAAACGCAGATTGCGCAAGTTCTCCGGTCGCACATCGTCCATCTGCTGGTCGCTCTGCTGCAGCGTCACCTGATACCGATGATAGTCCCCCGGCAGTAACTGCTGTAACTGATAATCCACCGTCGCGCTTACCCCGTCCAGCACGATATCCAACACCGGTCGCAGCCATCCCGCCGTCCCCCAACTCTTCGCCCGATCAAGGGAGATCCGCGGCAGCACCGTGCCCGTCCCTAAACTCACCACCACGAACTTCGTCGCCCGCGGGTTAATCGCCATCGCTTCTACAAGCGCGCAGGCCGCCGGATTGTTCGCACACACGCCCCCGTCGATCAGCGCCCAGTAGTCCACCGAATCCGGCACCGGCACCCGCGCCGGCTCGAAGTACGTCGGTGCCGCCGAGGTCGCCCGCGCCACCTCCCACATCGGAAAGTCATACTCCGCCCTCTTCCGCGCCATCGCGCTCTTGAAGAAGAACGGCGTCCGCCGCTCAATCTCATAGCTCGGCACCAGCACATCCGTGCAAGCGTCTTTTAATCGAACGTCCCCGAAATACCGCCGCAACACCTCTTCAATCCCGTTAGCGGAATACCGCTCCTCCGCCAGACTCCCCAGCGTCCGCATCCGCCGCCACCAAGACGTGCTAAAAATCTTGCTACCTTCTTTTTCGTACAACTCCGCCATCTGGGCAGCCGAATACAGCGGGCGCCCCCCCTCCCCCGGCCGCGTCAATCCCAGCGCCAGAATGCCCCCCGTGGATGTCCCCGCCACTAGGTCGAACAGGTCAGCTATCCGCTGCCCGGTCTGCCGTTCCAGCCGCGATAAAACGACGGCCGGGATGATGCCGCGAATCCCGCCTCCGTCAATCGATAAAATCCGAACCGTGTTTAGCATTGCATCTTTCTCCTTCGCCCGTCAGTCTACCGGGACGTTTCCAAACAATCGGAGCCACGAATCAATGCAAATATTACAAAATGAAGGACTAAAAATATTGCAACGGTCTGTGAAGCCCCATTCCGGGTTCCCCAAAACGGCACCCAAGGGGATAAAAAGGGCACCCCGGGGTGCCGGGCTGGTAGGGCCGATTAAGCGCCACCGGTCGGAATTGTAAGTCGCTCGGAATCAACGATTTAGGGCCACCATTTTCCTAAGGAATCCTCATATTGGGCTTGTGGCCCAGCACAAGCGAAGGATGAAAATGGGTCGTAGCCTGAGCGATCCTGGTATCGGTTGTGGGGAAGCAGGCTGGTTTTTACTTGGTGCCTTTGAGCCCGTTTGTGAATCTGGTCCGGGACGCTTTCCTGGAACAACGAAGTGGAGCACCTGTCGCAATGCGTGGAGCCTGAGAAGGAAGATCTGTTTTTTTCACGCGTCCTTCCCTTCGGCGCGGTCCAACAATGAGATCCCAATCTGTGTGGGATGTAGAGTCTAGTTCCAGCGCCCGAAAGTCTCGTGTTTGGCGAGGTTGAGGAGC
>CANNLB010000052.1 GCA_947505565.1 Acidobacteriota bacterium
GGACAAAGGCGCGGAGTTCAGCCGACTGCATGCGGGTGAGTTCCTGTAGTTGGAGCAATTCTTCCAGGGCAAGCTTGGGATCCCGCTCGAGTATTTTGCGGACTACCTCCAGCCGTATTTGGAGGCCGACGAAACCCTGCAGGGGCCCATCGTGGAAATCAGCGGCGATGCGCTGGCGTTCTGCTTCGCGGGCGTATTCGGCTTCGGACCGAAACATGATGGATTGTTTGGCGGCGGCGGAGAGGCGGTCCTGCAGCGCTTTCTTCTGCAGGGCCATAACGATGACGGCCATGCCGGACAGGAGCAGCGACGGCGAGAGGACGACAATTTCGGTGGGCCGAGCGACAAAGAAGAAGCCGAGGGTGACGGCGATAACAATGATGACTTCGCGGGTGGAGTGGAGGAGAGCGGCGGCGAGAAGGACGTAAAGATAAAAAAGCGACGTGATGCCGGCGGAATATCCCAGGGGAAGGCCGGCGCAGATGAGAAGGAAGACGGCATCTACCAGCAGGCTGAAGAGGGGATAGTTTCGATCAGGTTTGCGCCAGAAAATGAACGCGACCGCGTAGATAGTAAACGCCGCCCATAGGAGAGCAACGTTTCTGGTACCTGGATTCGCCGCGGCGAAGGAGAGGCCTAGGCAAAAAAAGCCCAGGACAGCCCGAAACAGGACCAGGCTTCGTCGCCAATTCAGAGCGATCGAGACGGGTTCAGCCGCGATGGGCTTATCAAGAAAGGGAGGAGCCACGGGAAGAGTTTCGTCAGTTTATGGACGGCGATATAAGTATAACGTGTGGCTTCGGCCCTCTCCATCGTCGTCGATCGAGACCTCTTTTTCCGGCGTCCAGCCGCCGACGGTAAAATCGTGGGCGACGATACGGGCACCCTTTTTAAGCTGCTTTTCGAGCAGCGGCCGGACTTTTTCGTTCGACACGGGGAGCAGGTAGACGGTGATGACATCTGCCGAGGTGTAGTCCTGTTCGAGTAGATCGCCGTGGATGATTTTGGCCCGATCGGCGAGGCCAAGGCGTTTGATGCGGTCGGAGCTTTGCTGATAAAGATCCTTGTCGAACTCGACACCGACAGCATTGGCACCGAATTTCTCAGCGGCAATAATCACGATGCGGCCGTCGCCGCTGCCGAGATCGAAGACTTTCTCCCCTTTTTTTACGTTGCCGAGTTGGAGCATCTTTTCGACGATCAGTTCTGGCGTCGGGTAGTAGGGAGCGAGTTTTGGAGTTTTCTTCTCGGCCGGCGTTTGGCCGAGAAGAAAGAAAGGGACGAGAAAGAGAAAGTAGCGCATTCGATATTCCTTACGGCTCGAGGTGTAGACGGACGCGATTGCTCAAAACGTTGGCGGCTTCGACAACAAACTCCGCTGGTCCGCGATTGACGATGGCGGGGAGTCGGACTTCGACGAGGTAAAAGCCGATGTAACCGGGCGCCAGCGAGGCGCGGATGACTTCCAAGGGAGTGCCATCGAGAAATGCTTTGACGTCGGCGATGACGCGGGGTTGATTTTCAAGAGGGGCAGGTTGGCCAGCGGGCCAATTCGGGGAGACGCGCCCGAGACCGCTGAGTAGAACTTGGACGGCAGAACCGGCGCGCGCGGGATTTTGGGCATCGAGCAGAACACCGGTTTCCCCGTCGAGAGCGAGCGGAGAGCCGTCAGGGTCAATAAAGATGGCGGGCGAAGAAGGCTGAAGCGGTAGGCCAAGAGAGATGCGCTGGTTAGCGGAAAGGAAGGACAGGGAAACACCAGTTCCGGTCAAATCGTACGGCAGTTGGATATGGGTTTCGCTGGCGGTGGAGGGCAGAACGGAGGCAGGGCGGTCGCCCGCGCGGACATCGGAGACACGGGCACCGAGGATAGTCAAGAGCGCCCCCGGGGCAGCCGGGCGAACGCTATAGTCGGCGGCATGGACGACGCGGAGGTCTCGGCTACGGTGGGGAGCGATAGAGGTGTAGAGGCCGAAACCGTAGACGGCGAGGTAGAGTTGGTTGCCCGAGGGATCGAGGCGGACATCGAGCACGGGGGAGTCAGGCAGACCCTGGCCGGTGAGGCGCACCCAGGACGGGGCCAGCAGGTCGGCTTGGTAAAGGCCGCCGAGCGTGGCTACATAAACGGCGTTGGCGGCGAAATCCGCGGCTACGCCAAAGGCGGAGACTTCGGGAAGGTTCGCGGTGACATTGTCCCAGTAGAGGCCCCCGTTCAAGGTTCGGAGGACAGAGGGAGCGGCGGGAGATTGGTCGGCGGCGCGGCGGCTAAGGACGGCGAGGGCGCGGCGCGGATCGCGTTCGTCGATGGTGATCGCTTCGACGGCGGCACCTGGATTGAACGTCGGCACGATCCAATCAGCCCCGCGATTCGTGGAGATCCAGAGACGACCGTCGGCGGCACCGGCGTAAACCCAGTCGCCCTGGGTTTGGAGGACGGTGACCACTGCATTAAAGCGGCGACTGGCGGCCAGCAGGGCGGCGTTGGATGCCAGGACAGCGGAGGGGCGCCAAGCCGTGCGCTCTCCCGGTTGCCATTCGAACGCCGCGGCGACGGCAGATTGCGGGGAGAGAAAGCTGATTCGAGCGCCCTGGCCGCCGCGAGGCAACGAGAGAATTCGCCTGACGGGGAGGTGGGGCAGAGCGGCATTGCAACTCGACCAGGTGCGTCCCCCATCGGCCGAGCGCCAGATCCCGGTGCCGGCGGCAACCGCGATCTCGTTGGGATCGTTCGGAGACACGGAGAGATCGGCGACCGGAGAGCCAAGCAGCGAGCTTTGTTTCCATTTCGTAAGATTGGCCCAGGTCCGACCGCCATCTTCCGAGCGCCAGACGTGTAGGCCAGCAGCGTAGACGACGCCGCGGGCGGAAGTGGCGCGGAGGGCGGCGTCCGGTTCGGGGAGGCGATCCGGGATCGGGGGCGGAGGAGCGGAGGCCGGGGGTTCGGAACGTTCGACAGACCATGTTTCAAAGTCGCCGGTAGAGTACCACTGCCCGGCACCAGCGCGCGCAAAGAGCCGGGCATCACCGGAGCGGAATTGAACCCGATCCATGGGGCCGGTCGCCAAGCCGGAAAGCTGGAGATCGAGCGCGGCGTTGCCAAGCCTGCGCCACTGCGCAGGGGCGTAGCTGGCAGAGGCCAGGAACGCGAGGGCGAAAATCAGAAGGGAACGCATAGGGGGAGCGAGGATGTTGCCGACTGACCCAGCACTTGGGTCTATTTTACCCATATCTATCGATCGATCTGCACTAAACCTGTTGACCCACAAGGCATTTTCCTAGATGTGCCGCATAGGTACTCCAGTTGCATTGCAATTGACGTGCTAACCGGAAGCGGAGCCCGTTGGTGATACAATTCAGGAGGCGCTCTAGCTTTTCCGGCGTAACGTTTGCATGCCGCACACTATCCTACAACTGATGTTTCGGTTCACCTTTGCCTCGGCGTTAACCGCCGGGGTTGTGTTGGCGCAGGCTCCGTCGCTGTTTTCTGGCGAACAGGAACGTTTGGCGAAAACATTGCAGATGACCGGGCAGGTATCGGTTTTGCGGGACAGCAATCCTTGGGTATTGAAAGTCGGCGACTGGGTGAACCTGCGGCAAACGATTGTGACCGGCGCGGATGGCTTTGCGGTTTTCCAGGTTAGCGACGGCAGCACCTTTGAAGTTTACCCGAATTCGCGGGTGGTCTTCCGGAACAACGCTGGCGGTTGGAAGGATCTGCTGGACCTGCATCTGGGTCGCGTGAAAGTATTTATTCAGAAATTTGGCGGCCAACCAAACCCGAATCGGGTAACGACGCCGACGGCAGTTATTTCGGTGCGAGGCACGGTTTTCGACGTACAGATCGAAGACGAAGACGCGACGACTTTGGTGACCGTGGACGAAGGGCAAGTCGCCGTACGCCACTCGCTGTTGCCGCCGAGCGAACCCAAGCTTTTGAACGCTGGCGAATACGTCCGGGTTTACAAGAACCAACCGTTGGCCCACAAAGCATTTGACAAAGGTGGAGCCCTGAAGCGGACGATGCAGGCGGCAACGGACGCCTACTACAACGTTATGATGCGGATGCCCCGCGGCGGCAACTCGCCAACCAGCGTCCCCGGCGGCGGTGGTCGTCCGGCGGATACCGAAGCGACACCTCCTCCCCCACCCCCTCCTCCCCCGCTGTAGACTGAAGGCGTGAAGATATTAGACGTGTTTCGACTACTTTTTCTTGTATTGGGAGCGGGAGTGGCTGGGGCGCTCGCGCAAGTGCCGGCTGCGGGATTGCCTCCCGAGTGGGAGACGCGAAAGCAGTTAAGCGCGATGGTGGCGAACGCCAATCGGCTGGATCCGATTCTGGCGCAATTGAATCCAGAAGCCTGGAAAGAAGCAGGCGCTCCGGAAGCTTATGTGCAGCAGTTACAGAGCACGAGGCGAGCGCTGCAATCGCTACAGGTGTCTGCCGACCGCCTTTCTAAAGATCCGAATCGAGTGACGTACGCGATGGATACGTACTTCCGCCTCCAGACCATGGAGCAGATTTTGGGGTCATTGGCTACCGGCGTGAGGCGGTATCAGAATCCGGCGATCGGCGATTTGCTTTTTGGAATCGCCAACGAGAACGCGGCGAACCGGGAGTTTCTGGAGCAGTATTTGAAGGACTTGGCAGCGGTCCGGGAAGCCGAGTTTCAAATCGTGGATGCCGAAGCGCAGCGCTGTCGAGGGATCTTGAGCAAGCAGCCGCCGGTGATCCAGAAACGTTCTGTGCCGCCGCCCAAGCAGGAGAAGCAATGAATCCAGTAGCGGTGACGTTTCGCTGCAGCATTTGTGAAGAGCCATCGCGAGATCTGTGCGCATGGTGCACGAAAGACGCCTGCGAATTGCATCGATGCCAAAAGTGTTTGCGGTGTAGCGACTGTTGCCGGTGCGATGTTCCGCTGGAACGTAACCCAACGAAGGGCAGCTAGGCGGGAGATCAGCGCAGTCGCCGAACCCGATTGGCCTCGGAGTCGCCTATGTACACGACTCCTTTCTTGTCGACGAAAACGCCGTGCGGTCGCTTCATTTTGCATTCGAGCGGACTCGTTTCCGGGCCGTCACCCGGGGCTCCGGTCCCGGCGACGGTCTCGATCATCCCGCTCTTGAGATCCACCCGGCGAATGGTATGGCTTTCGGTATCAGCCAAATAAACGCCTCCATCCTTGGACCAAGAGATTCCTTTGGGACCGCTCAGCTTTGCCGATTTCGCAGGCTCCGGACCAACCGCATATCCCTTCTCGCCCGTCCCCGCTAAATGGACCAGTTTTCGCGCCGTCATGTCGATGCGGAACACCTTATTCCCTTCCCTCAGGGCCAAGTAAGCGTTCCCCTTCGCATCAAAGTCGAGAGCGCGCGGGCCCCACAATGGAGTCCCCTGCAGCGGCGCTCCATCCGGCGTGGGCTTCTTTTCGCCGGTACCCGCCCAGGTCATGATCATGCCGGTTTTCATGTCAACGACGCGAATGCGATTATTCTGAATATCGCAAATGAGCAGGTTCCCGGCAGGGTCAAACTGAATGCTGTGCGGCTGGTTCAGCAAGGCTGCTTTCGCCGGGCCGCCGTCGCCGGCGAAGCCCGCTTGGCCGGTACCCGCCACCGTTGAGATGATCCCTGTCTTGGCATCCACCCGCCGGACCAAGTGGTTCTTCATCTCGACAAAAAACATGTGGCCGGCTTTGTCGAAGCGGACTTCGTAAGGCTCATTGAGAGACGCCGCGGTCGCCGGACCGCCGTCGCCCGAATAGCCCTTCCGAGCATTGCCTGCGACCGTCGAAAGCTTGCCGGACTTTAGGTCCAGACGACGAACGACATGATTGTCGATTTCACAAATATAGAGTGCGCCGTCGGGCCCGACCGCAATCCCATACGGGTTGCTGACTTGGTCCGCGGCGTAGCCGGCCTTGCCATTTCCGGCGACCGTCTCAATCTTCTTCTCGGCGGCCGAAAGAAAAGCCGAACAAAGGAAACAGATCAGAAATACTAGTCTCATCGGAGACGAGTCTAACATGGGACGGCCGCGGCGACCATACCGCCGAGTTACTCGTCTGGAACAGAGCCACGACCGGCACCCCCACGGCGGCCGCCAGATGGCTGATCCCGCTATCGTTTCCGATATACCCGCGGGCTCCAGCGAGCCAGTGACCGAGCGCGGACAAATCCGCGAAACGGCGCGCTTCGGGCAGTTCCTCCTCCGGTCCCGCGGTCCATTCGACCGGGACGGGCAGCGCGGCGGCCAAAGCACGAAACCGCTGCAGCGGCCAGTTTTTTCTCGCCGAGCCGGAGAATGGATGGATGACGACACTGCCGCGCGGCGTCACCAGGCCGAGGTCGATCCGCGGCACAAGGCCCATTGGCGCGCCGACTTGCGCGGCGAAGAAATCGACGGCGGGAAGGGCAGCGTCAGCGGGCAGGGCCGGAAGAAACGTGAACGGCAGCCCCCGCACGGCGGCGCGAAATTCGTCGTGGCGACTGCCGTACCAGGAGACGATCCGGTCAAACTCGGCCAAGCGGGCGAGCGTGCGTGGCGGAGCCTGAATAGCCACCATATCCAGGCCGGTCGTCGCTATACTTTCGACGCGATCAGCAAACCGAACGAGCGGCTTCACGGCGCTGGGCACCCAGACTTCGGTGTACTCGGAGCGCAAATGCTCCAGGGCCGGGAGGCTGACGATGCAGTCGCCAATGGCTCCCGGCCGGATCAGAAGCGTCTTCAGCGCAAGTCCACCGCGATGCGAAAATCCACCGTCTTCGGGGGAAAGCACATGGTTTCTGAGCAAGCCTGATAGCGAAGCTTGCCGCCGGCCATGGCGAGGCCCGGGGCGGTGCCGGGATGGGCTTTCAGCGTCACACCGATTTGGAAAGCACCGGAGTAGACGTTGAGCGGCTCGTCGGAGAAGGAGTATTTTTCGTTCTTGCCGACCGGGTAGTCGATCTTCACAACGGCGAAGCCCCCCTTATCGATCGTGAGCTTAAGGGGGATCAGTAGTTCGTCGTTCGGCTTGTTCGTATTGGCGTGGAGACCGGGTTTCAGTTGTACGTTGAGTTGAGCCACGAAGGGTTCCGCTTTCTTCGCGATCACCGGTTGGGTGCTCACCGTCAACAGATCCGTCTGCGCAGCCAATAATGCCGGGACCAGAACCAGAAGCCTACTTAGCAGCGGAAAGAAGTTGCTCGATATCTTTGACATAATCCCCTTTGCTGACCAAGCCGATGTGGACGGCGGCCACGCGGCCTTCACGATCGATCAGATAGGTAGTCGGGAGCGAATCGACCCCGCCATACTTCAAGGCGGTCTGTTCGTCGCCGATAGTCATCCGGTAGTTAATGCCAGTTTTGGCCATGTGCGGTTTCACGACGGCCCAACCATCGTCGTCCATGGAAACACCGATGACGGCGAAGCCTTTGTCGCGGTAGGTTTTCTCGAAATCGATGAACCAGGGAATTTCAATTTTGCAAGGCCCGCACCAAGTGGCCCAGAAGTTGAGCAGGACCACTTTGCCCTTGTAGTCGGCCAGGACGAGCGGCTTGCCGTCAGCGTCCTTCAGGCTGAACGGGGCGGCCATTTTGCGGGCGCTCACCGGCTTGACGGCGGCGCGAACCGTGTCGGGAAAACTGCCGCAGCTCGTCAAAAGACCCAACAAACCAACTCCAATGAGGATAGACCGATACAAAGTGCAGTACTCCTAATTTCAATTATATAGATAACGGACGGGCTTCCAGCGTTGCAGCGAACCAAGAACGTCGCCGAGCCAGAAAGCGGGCCGCCAAGGTTACCTGACCGGGGTCCCCGTAGCTCGCGGCTGCCGAATCACAAAACGCCTCGCAGACGAATTCGCGCCAGCGGCGGGTTCTGTTACGGCGGTCTTCGGTTATCAATAACTTTTTCCCGCACTCGGCGGACCATCCGGCTTCGCCGCGGGCGCGTTCGGCGGCGAGCAGCGATTCCCAGGACCATCGGGTGGGGTTACCGAGGCGCCACCAGACGAAGTGAAACAGCTCATGTACGGTAACCCGCCGCTGTTCGGATCCGGTCAGCGCGGCGTCCAGGACCACGCGTCTCTCCCGGAGGTATGCCGAGGCATCCACCTTCGTCGTATCGGCATAAAGGACCGCCTGCGAGGAGAACGTGATGGGTTCGCCGCAGAGCTGGGGAAGTCGACTATTCGATAGCCATGGGGCCGAAGACTGGGGCTCCCATATCGAGTTCATCATTGAGATTCACATACGGATCGCGCCCGGCGCCGTATCGCAGCGTGGCTCCATCCGGCAATTTGGCCGCGCCGATATGCAGGACGACCGAGTTCCCATCGGCCGGGTCAATCTGCTGTTTGAAGACAATCGGCAACGGATTGCCGTCGGCCCCGCAGATAGCGAACCCGTTCAGCCGCCCCGTGGTGACCAGCTTGCCGTTCACTTCAGCGAACAGAACACGGACGACGCTGCCCTCACGTTTGGCGCTAACCGGGCGGGGGCCGCGCTTATAGGGCCGGTATTTCGTGGCGTCCGGATAAAGGTCATGCGTGACCATGTCGGCCAAACGGCGGCCGAGGCGCTTCAAATCCGGGGTACTGACATGGATGCCATCGTCGAGGGAGAGGTCCGCGGTCGGAACCATGCCGACGCGGGGTACCTTCGTTTCGAGCTTCCGCTCAATCTCCTGGACGGCGTTCCACTCGTTCTGATTGGTGTTGTTGACGTGGCGTCCGATCTGCACGTAGTAAAAAGGTAGCTCCGGCTGTGAGAAATCCTGCCGGAAGGACGCGATGAGCTTTTCCATTTTCGCCGCGTACTCGGGCAGGGCTTTG
>CANNLB010000053.1 GCA_947505565.1 Acidobacteriota bacterium
GCTGCCCGAGCAGCGGCTTGCCGAGGATCAACGACGCCCAGGCATACTCCTCTTCCTCGTTGTGGCGCCGCGTGTAACGGGGGTTGCCCGGTCCTATCTCGCCCTGTAGATCCCCGATGCCGCGCACATCCGGCACGCAAACGGCAAAGCCCTGCCGAGCCAGGGTCTGGCACAGTTCGTCTTCGTGCCAAGCGGTGTTGCGTCCGCCCCCTTCAAGCAGCACCAACAACGGGCGATTGTTGCGGTATGGCCGAGCCTGGAATACCCAAGCCGGTAAATACACCGCCGGCGCCGACTGCACTTCAACGGCTTCAATCGTCACGCCCCGGCCCGGCAAAGTCTTCAGCACCTGCATCGGCCCGTAGGACGTTCGCTCGAGTTGCAACAGCCGTTCGAGCGGTTCCTGACGCGGCCGCGGCGGTCGTTTGAGGTGCATCGAAAAAGGCGTCTGCGATTGCAGCGACTTGACCACGTTGCCCGAATCGGTACACTGCAGCGCTTCGGGCGTCTCCAATTTGGTAGGAGGCTCTTCGGTCACCGGACGAGCCTCGGGCTTCATCCAGCGCAGGAACCAGTTATAGATCTGCAGCCGACTGTCGTACTCGAGCGAATGCGGCAGGGCCGTGCCGCCCCAGGCGAGATGATCGGCTTTGCCCAAAGTGTTATATAGCTTTTTGAGTTGCTGGAACTCTTCCCATCCGCTGGCTAAATAGTGAGGGCTGTAGGTGCCAAAAAAGTCTTTGTCACTCACACTGATCAGCAGCGGCTTGGGCGCGAACGGGTAGAGGGTATCCCAGCGGTCGAACGCCAACGGACCCGCCCCAACCAGGTTCTGTTCGGCGTCGTCGGTAGAACCGGGTGCCTCGAAATTCGCGCATGCGAAGTTTTCGGTGTTCGCGCTGGCCAGCGCCGCACAGGAAAGCCGATCATCCACCGCCATCAGGAACATGGAGATGGTGCCGCCGCCCGATTGCCCCGTCGTCGCCACGTTGCGCCGGTCGACGTAGGGCAGCGAAAGCAGGTAGTCGAGCGAACGAACGGCGTCCCATGTTTGCAGCCGGGTCACCGTATCGCCGGTCAGCAGCATTTGGCGTCCGGGCACGGAATGCTCGTCGTCCGCGCTGCCGAGGCGGCTCACCTTGCCCGAGGAATCCGGGTAAAATACGCGCTCGCCCTGGCCTTGCGGATCAAAGCCGAGCACGACGAAGCCAAGCTGGACGAGACCTTGGGCGCAGCGCTGGTAGGTCGTATACGCTTTGCCCAGCGGGCTATGCCCCATCTGGAGCAGCACCGCTGGAAACGGGCCTCTGCCGCGGCTCGGCACATAGAGGTTGGCCGTCACCGGAAACCCTGGACGGGCTTCGAAGATCACTTTTTCAATGCGATACGAACCGCGCTGGATCGTCCCGACGGTTCGGGGATTCAGCGGAGTCCGCTCCGGCTGACCGCCGATTAAGGCCCAAAACGATTGCCGGGCCCAGCGCTTTCGCTCGGCGATCAGTTCCGGCGTGACGAGCTTTTCGAGGTCCGCGCGGCGACGGGTGTAAGCCGTTTGGGCGAGGGCTTTCAGGTAGTCCGGCAGGCAGCGGGAGTAGTTGCGATAGGCGACGCCGGGATAGACGCGGCTCTCCTGCGCAGGAAGAGCAGCAGCGGTCGATAGGGCGAGCCAAGTCCGACGAGTCATTATGATGCGATTAAAAAGACGGTATCACAAGGAGCCGGCTCCGGCTAGAGCCGCGCACCCATGCCCCTTGAGGATATAGGATAGTTCGTCACCCCATGAGCGAAATCCGACTCCTCGGCTTAAATGATGTCCCCGCGGCGATGCGTTTGGTGGAAGCCGCCGACTGGAACCAGACCCCCACCGATTGGGAACGGATCATCCAGCTCGCGCCGGAAAGCTGTTGGGGCGCTTTTGTCGGCCCCGTCTTGGCCGCGACCACGACGGCCGTGCGCCATGCGAACGGAGTGGTCTGGATCGGTATGGTGCTCACCGATCCCGCGTTCCGCGGGCGGGGCCTGGCGACCGGGCTGATCGAAGAAGCGTTGCATCTTGACGCCACCTGCTTCCGGCTCGACGCGACGGCCATGGGCGCGCCGCTGTATCGAAAATTCGGCTTCGTCGACGAACAGCCGATCGAACGTTGGGAGCGCCCCCGGGCCACCGCGGTCTACGACCCCCGTTTGCTCGCCGCATTGGCCGGCGATTGTCAGTCGATCGGTCGCCCCGGCCGCAAAGCCTGGTACTTCGGCCCCTGGGTCGGCCCCGGCCTGGAAACCGCTTTGCAGCTCACCATCGCCCGTCGTGGCGGCGAAGCCATCTATTGGGATCTCTTCCCGACCGACGACGAGGCCGTCGTGCTCGCTCACCGTTATGGCTTTCGGTCCGTTCGAACCCTCACGCGCATGCGCCGCGGCGCGGCCGTTCCCGACGTCCCGGCCAGCGCCATCTGCGGCTTCGAATTCGGCTGATCCTCCGCTGCCTTGCGGACATGATAGTCTTTGCTGATGTCCTCAGAATCCAGTCGTCGCGCCCTTTTGCAAGCCGCCGGCGTAGCGTACACAACGAATCTGTTTACGGGCCAATCCCGCGGAGCCAACGATAAGGTCAACGCCGCGTTCATCGGCATGGGCCGCATGGGCCGAGGCAACCTGGGCATCGCGCTGAAACAGGAAAACCTTCACGTGAGCGCCGTCTGCGACGTCTATCAGCCGAACCTGGAACTGGCTGGCAACATGACCACGAAGCAGCCCGGCGGCGCCGCCCGGATGATCAAAGATTTCCGGGAGATACTGGCCGACAAAAGCGTCGACATCGTCTGCATCGCCACCCCTGACCACTGGCATCCCTACATGACCATCGAAGCCTGCAAAGCGGGCAAGGATGTCTACGTCGAAAAGCCCACGAGCGTCACGATTGAAGAAGGGCAGAAAATGGTATTGGCCGCCCGCAAGTACAAGCGCGTCGTCCAGGGCGGCACCATGCAGCGCAGCGGCGACCATTTCATCGCCGCCTGCAACATCGTCAAAAGCGGCGACCTCGGCGACGTCACCGTCGTTAAAACCTGGAACTACGGCAACGCCAAGCCGGAAGGCATCGGCAACCCGCCCGACGGCGCCCCACCGTCTGATCTCGATTGGGACATGTGGCTCGGCCCGGCCCCGAAGCGGCCGTTCAACTCGAACCGCTTCGGCGTCGATCCGAAAAACTTCTCGCATTTCCGCTGGTTTTGGGACTACGCCGGCGGCATGATGACCGACTGGGGCGTGCACGTCCTCGACATCGCCCGCATGGGCATGGGCGAACCGATGCCCAAGTCCGTCGTCGCCCTGGGCGAAAAATTCCTAATTAAGGACAATCGCGAGACCCCCGATACGCTCTCCGCCGTCTACGAATTTCCGGGCTTTCTCGCTCATTACGAAAACCGCATGTTCAACGGCAACTCGATGTTCAAGCAGAGCTACGGCACCATGTTCCACGGAACCAAGGCCACGCTGTTTGTCGACCGGTCGCTCTACCGCATCCATCCGGAAGGCCCGGGCGAAGTCATCGAAGTCAAAAGCGCCAACAACTCCGGCATGGCGCATTGGGCCAACTTCCTGCAGTGCGTTAAGACGCGCGAAAAACCGAACTCGGATATCGAAATCTGCCACAAATCCACCGCCACCTGCCTACTCGCGAACATTGCCCTGCGCTCGAAGGTAAAGGTCGATTGGGACGACGCCAAGCAGACAGTGCTCCAGCCCGAAGCGAAGAAATTCTTAAAGCGCGAGGAGCGCGGACCCTGGAAACTGGTGGTGTGATCGTGACCCGCCGCTGGTTCGTCCCCTCTCTCGCCGCGCCTCTGTTTGCCCAGAGCGGCCGCGATGTATTCCTCCTCACCGGCCAGTCCAATATGGCCGGCCGGGGAGTCGTCGAAGCCCAAGACAAACTGCCGCTGCCTGGCATCTCCGTTTTCACGAAAGAGAAAGCGTGGGCTCCGGCGATTGATCCGTTGCACTTCGACAAGCCGGCCATTGTCGGCGTTGGGCTGGGCCGATCGTTCGCGGTGACGGTGCAGAAGCAGGACGGCCTGAAGGAGGTCGGCCTGGTGCCGGCCGCCTTCGGCGGGTCGAGTCTGCAGGAATGGTCGCCGGGCGGCGCACATTTTACAAATGCGGCGGAACGGACTAAAGCGGCCGGGGGCACCCTACGCGGGATCTTGTGGCATCAGGGAGAAGCCGATTCCAGCGCAGGGCTCGACAGTACTTACGCCGAACGCTGGCTTTTGGTCATGAAAGCGCTGCGTAAGGAGGTCGGCGACGTGCCCATCGTAGTTGGTGAACTGGGGCAATTCAAGCCGAATTACCACGCCGTCAGCGAGCAGTTAGCCTCGCTCGTCGTGCAGCTTCCACGGGTCGCTTTCGTCAGTTCCAGCGGCTTGAAGGCGAAAGAGGACGGAATTCACTTCGATTCGGCCTCCTTGCGAGAGTTTGGGCGTCGGTATGCCCACGCTTGGCTCATGCTTCGATGAAATTGGTGCTAGCCTGAAATTACGGTGGAACAGGCAGCCATACGCACAGAAGGGTTAACGAAGACGTACCGGTCCGGCGCGAACGATCTCACTGTGTTTGCGAACCTGAATTTTTCGGTCGCCCAAGGCGAGCGGGTAGCGTTGACCGGGGCCAGCGGGGCGGGCAAGTCTTCTCTGCTGCACTGCATCGGCGGCCTCGACCGCCCATCGAAAGGGAAAATCTTTTGCGGGGACCGCGACCTGCAAACGCTGACCGAAAAAGAGCTCGCCGAGTATCGGAATCTCGAAGTCGGGTTTGTTTGGCAAATTCACTACCTACTGCCGGAGTTTTCTGCCGAAGAGAATGTAATGATGCCATTGCTGATTCGTGGGGTACCGCATGCGGCAGCGTCTCGCGAGGCGTTGGCAAGGTTGGATGAAGTCGGCTTGCGCGCCCGGGCCCATCACCGCGCGGGCGAGTTGTCCGGTGGCGAACAGCAGCGAGTGGTTCTGGCGAGGGCCTTGGTTGGCCGGCCAAAGTATCTCTTGGCCGATGAGCCGACGGGTAATTTGGACGAGCGGACGGGCGAGATGATTGGTGGATTGCTCCGAGATTTGCACCGGACGCACGGGCTGACCTCGGTTTACGTCACCCACAACCCGACTTTTGCCCGGTCTTGCGACCGGGTGTTGTGTTTGCAGAATGGAGAATTAGCGCATGTTTGAACGATATACCGAGAAAGCGCGAAGGGTCATTTTCTTCGCCCGCTACGAAGCTTCCCAGTTCGGCAGTCCCTACATAGAGACCGAGCATCTGCTGCTGGGATTACTGCGCGAAGACAAGGCGCTGGCGAACCGGTTTCTACGCTCCCATGCCGCCATTGAATCGATCCGCAAACAGATTGAAGCGCACACCACGATTCGGGAGAAGGTCTCGACCTCGGTGGACCTGCCACTGAGCCACGAGTGCAAGCGGGTGTTGGCTTATGGTGCCGAAGAGGCCGAACGGCTGAGCCACAAACACATCGGTACCGAGCATTTGATGCTTGGCTTGCTTCGTGAAGAAAAATGCTTTGCCGCCGAGATATTACAGGAACGCGGTCTCAGGCTCAGCCAAGTTCGCGAAGAGATTGCCCGCTCCAGTTCCGAGAAGATCACCTCCGGCCGACCGAAAGAAAGCTCGCTGCTGAGCGAATTTAGCCGCGACCTCACCCAATCGGCCATTGATACGCAACTCGATCCGCTGATTGGCCGTGATTTCGAAGTCGAGCGGGTGGTCCAAATTCTGTGTCGACGGACTAAGAACAACCCGGTTTTGATCGGCGAACCCGGCGTGGGCAAGACCGCCATTGTCGAAGGTCTCGCGCAACGGATCGCCGACGGCGATGTCCCGTCGTTCCTGGCCGACAAGCGGATTCTCGCCCTCGATCTGTCGTTGATTGTCGCAGGCACCAAGTACCGTGGCCAGTTCGAAGAGCGGCTGAAGACGATCATGAAGGAACTGATGGAAAATCAAAACGCCATCATCTTCATCGACGAATTGCACACGCTAGTCGGAGCCGGTTCGGCCGAAGGCTCTTTGGACGCGGCGAATATCCTGAAGCCTGCGCTGAGCCGTGGCGAAATCCAGTGCATCGGCGCGACCACCCCGGCCGAGTTCCGGAAATCGATCGAAAAAGATCGGTCGCTCGAACGCCGCTTCCAGGCCGTCAAAGTACCGCCGCCCAACGAAAGCGACGCGATTAAGATCATGTACGGCATCAAGGAACGATACGAAAAGTTCCATGCCGTCGCTTATACGGACGAGGCGATCGAGGCCTCCGTCTATGCCTCCAGCCGTTTCATTCCCGATCGTTTCCTGCCCGATAAGGCCATCGATCTGATCGATGAAGCAGGAGCGCGCGTCAAACTCAAGCAGACGACGCTACCCGCCGAGGTCTCCGAAATCCAGAAGCGCATCAAGTTCATCGTCCATCGGATGGAGAATGCGATTGCCAACCACGAGTTCGAAAAGGCCCGTTTCTATTCCGACGAAGAGCGCAAAGAGCGGGAAAATCTGCGTCAGGTGCGGGAGAAGTACAACCTCGACGACGCATCCACGGGCATTGTGACCAAGGACGATATCGAAGACGTCGTGGCCCGCTGGACCGGCGTTCCGATGACGTCGATCAAGGAAGAAGAGATCCAGAAACTGCTCCGGATCGAAGAAGAGCTCCACAAGCGGGTCGTTAGCCAGGAAAAAGCGATCAACGCTCTCGCTCGGGCCATCCGTCGCTCTCGTGCCGGGTTGAAATCGCCCAAGCGGCCAGCCGGTTCGTTTCTTTTCCTTGGCCCTACCGGCGTCGGCAAAACCGAAGTGGCCCGCGCCCTCGCTGATTTTTTATTCGGCAGTGAAAAGAGCTTGATTCGCTTCGATATGTCTGAGTACATGGAGAAGCATTCGGTGTCGAAATTGATCGGTTCCCCGCCCGGATACGTTGGCTACGAAGAAGGGGGCCAGCTCACCGAACGGGTGAAACGGCAGCCATATTCGATCATTCTCCTGGACGAAATCGAGAAGGCCCACCCCGACATTTACAACATTTTGCTCCAGGTTTTTGAAGACGGGCAGTTGACCGACGGTCTCGGCAACGTGGTCGATTTCAAGAACACGATTATCATTATGACCTCGAATCTCGGTGCCCGCTTCCTCGATAAGAAGTCCCAGTTGGGCTTCAATTCGCCCGGGAAGGGCATGCCGGCGAAAATCGAAGACCAAGTGATGGCCGAGGTGAAGCGGGCGTTCAATCCCGAATTTCTCAATCGTCTCGACGAAGTGATTCTGTTTACTTCCTTGGTTGATGAAGATTTGCTGCAGATCGTCACCCTGCTCGTCACTCAGATCAACGTGAACCTAGCGACCAAACAGATTAAGATTAACCTGCGCGAGGACGCCGCCAAGTACATCCTCGAAAAAACTTGCGGAGACCGCAGTTATGGCGCTCGACCCTTGCGCCGGGCTCTGCAGAAGTACATCGAGGATCCGCTCTCGGAAGCTCTCATCCAGGGTTCTTTGCCCCGACCGTCTGAATTCGAAATCTCGCTCGGCGATTCCGGCATCATGTGTCGGCAGATCGGCGGGCAGGGTATGGAAGAAGAGGCCACCGTCGGCGCCGGGCCCAGCACCGAAGCGCCGCTCACCACCCTATACGCTTTCTAGAAGTCAACCGAAACTCCGCACTCTAGCCTTCACGATAGACTGCGGAGGATGAAAATGCTGCTAGCTCATTTGCTCGGCTGAAGCCACCAAGCGGCTGATGATTTATGGGCCGAAGTCAAGACGCAGTCCAGCGGCCGATGTGGATTTGCGCTTTTGTGAATTCCCCCTAAAGTCAGCGGCTTAAGCTGGCATGCTAAACATTGCCAAGGATTCCTGGTATGAGTTTATTGGATGGAAGCGACGGAATCCACAAGCGAAGCGCTGCAGGAAATCCGCGTGCGCCCGGTCGAACCAGGCGAGGAAGCCCGATATCAAGAGCAGATGGCGCGGCATCACTATCTTGGGGCACTGCCCAAAATTGGTGAGACCGCATGGTATGTCGCTACTTGGCGCGAGCAGTGGGTCGCACAGCTGAACCTCTCGGCGGCGGCGCTACAATGCGGCGTCCGGGATCGTTGGATAGGCTGGGGCTTTCGCTCGCAGGATGGCCGACTGAACCGGATCGCCACCAACAGCCGCTTCCTCCTCCTGCCCGGCTGGAACCAGCCCGATATCGGCTCGCGCGTGTTATCACTGACCGAACGGCGCGTGGCGGGCGATTGACAGACACGGTTCGGTCATCCGCTGTTACTGCTGGAAACCTTTGTTGACCCACAGCGCTTCCATGGCGGGGTGTATCGCGCGGCTAGAGCAGATCTCGACTTAAGCGGGTAAATACCCCCAGCGTCGGAAGAGATTTTTAGCAATTTCGGGAGAGATGAGGGCGAGGGCCTTGGGGAGAGCGACGTCAAGAGCAGCCACCGACCTCGCCATGAGTTGGCGTAAACATTGTTTGACGACCGACCAGCAGGGCTCGATCGGGTTGAAGTCCGGGGAATAGGGTGGGAGGTATCGTATCTCGGCACCGGTGGCTTCAATCAGTTCTTTCAACCCTTCTACTTTGTGCTTTGTGGGCGGAAAGATTGTCCATCACCACGATCTGCCCGGTCTGCGATATCGGGCAGAGCACTTCTTTGAGGTAGGTCAGGAATACGTCGCCGTCGGTAGCCGATTCGACGGTCATAACCGCTTGCCATCCCTTGCAGGTAACTGCACCCAGAATGGTAATCGAGTGCCATCGTC